>JBFFGY010000174.1:0-6242 GCA_041557215.1 Alphaproteobacteria bacterium | reverse complement strand
CTGGAAGTACTGCCCGCCGATGCCCAGGCCGCGATCGAGGTGCTGCCTTTCGACAATCTGCTTATGCATTTCGTAGCCGATGTGAACGCGTCGGTGATCGTGCGGGGGCTGCGGGCCGTTTCCGACTTCGAATATGAATTCCAGATGGCGGCGATGAACCGGCGGCTGAATTCCCAGGTGGAAACGGTCTTTCTCATGTCGTCCGACCGCAACCAGTTCATTTCCTCGCGTTTCGTGAAAGAGATCGGCCGGTTGGGCGGAGATGTGGCGCAATTCGTGCCGCCCAAGGTCCACGCACGCCTGATGCGCAAGTTCGAGGACGGCTGAACCGTCATCAAAGATATGGATGAACGTGCTTTCCTGTCCGAGGCTTTGAGGAAATTGGGCCTATGGAGCGGGAATGCGCTGCCGGCGGTGCAGGCGCTGGCAGGCGGCGTTTCATCGGATATCTGGCGTGTCGACCTCCCTGACGGACCAATCTGCATAAAACGCGCTTTGGCCAAGCTGCGGGTGCAAATGGACTGGCGGGCGCCGGTCGAGCGCAACGCCTATGAGGTCGCCTGGATGAAGGCGGCCCGCGCAATCGAACCGGAGATGGCCCCTGAAATTCTGGCCCATGATGCTGAATCCGGTTTGTTTGCAATGCCATACCTCGATCCCGCCCACCATCTGCTGTGGAAAGAGGAACTGCGGCAGGGCAAGGCGGATCCTGCCGTTGCGGCCGAAGTAGGACGCAGAATCGGGCGCATCCATTCGGCCACAGCAGGTCGCGACGAAATCGCGCGACGGTTTCCTACCGACGAAATCTTCCATGCAATCAGGCTGGAGCCCTATCTGGAGGCCACGGCGGCAAGGCATCCAGACCTGAGCGAGGTTCTGTTCGGGCTGTCCCGACGCACGGCGGCGGAAAAGCGCGCGCTGGTCCATGGTGACGTCAGCCCGAAGAATATCCTGATCGGGCCGAAAGGGCCGGTTTTCCTCGACGCCGAATGCGCCTGGTACGGCGATCCCGCCTTCGACATTGCATTCTGCCTGAATCATATGTTGTTGAAATCGCTATGGAGTCCGCAATTCCAACCTTTGTTCCACAATTGTTTTGGCGCCATGGCGTCAGCCTGGCTGGATCAGGTCGATTGGGAAAACAGGGACGGAGCGGAGTCGAGAGTGGCGAGCCTGTTGCCCGGACTTTTCCTGGGCCGCGTTGATGGTAAGTCGCCGGCGGAATATGTAACGGATGAGATCGACAAGGATCGGGTGCGCAGAGTCGCGCGGGAACTGCTGCTGAATCCCGCTCGTCGCCTGAAGGCGGTTCTGGATGCTTGGAAGAAGCAGTTGAAGCGATGAACAGCACAGCAATCGCGAAGGTCATCGGGCGCAGGGTATGGGATTCGCGCGGGCGGCCGACGGTCGAGGCGGAAATCCAGCTTGCGGGCGGGGCAATCGGGCGCGCCATCGCGCCGGCGGGAGCCTCGACGGGCTCTGGAGAAGCACTGGACCGCAGGGACGGGGGGGCGGCATTCGACGGCTTCGACGTGTCCAACGCCGTCGAGGCGGTCAATCGCGAGATCGCGCGCCGGCTTGGCGGCATGGACGCGATGGACCAGACTGCCGTCGATGCCGCCCTGATCGATCTGGATGGAACGGAAAACAAATCGCGCCTTGGCGCCAACGCCACCGTTGCCGTTTCAATGGCTGTGGCGCATGCGGCGGCTTCCGCAGAGCGATTGCCGCTCTGGAATCATCTACTAGTAGATCAAAAACCGCGAATGCCGATTCCCGAGATACAGATCCTTGGTGGCGGTGCCCATGCCGGGCGAAGGGTCGATATACAGGATTTCATGGTCATCGCGGTGGGGGCCGGAGACTATGTCCAGTCGCTCGACTGGACCGCCGAGGTCTATCGCGCCGCCGGCGAGATCATGGCGGAGGAGGGCAGGCTGCAGGGGGTCGCCGACGAGGGCGGTTTCTGGCCCGCCTTCGAGTCCAATGAGGACGGGCTCGACCGGCTTGTCCGCGCGATCGAGCGCGCCGGCCTGCGTCCCGGCGAGGATGTCGCCATTTCGCTCGATATCGCGGCCTCCGAATTCGGCGAGGGCCGGATATACCGGCTTGGGCTGGAGGGCCGGGAATTGAACAGCGAAGAACTGGTCGAGATGCTGGTGGGCTGGGTCAACCGTTATCCTATCGTCGCCATCGAAGATCCGGTGGCAGAAGACGATATCGAGGGTTTCCGGCAGTTTACCGATGCGGTCGGTGACCGGGTGCTCGTGATCGGCGACGACCTGCTGGTAACCAACGCAGACCGCGTTCGCAGGATGGCCGGGGTAAAGGCCTGTAACGGCCTGCTGGTCAAGCCCAACCAGGCCGGCACCCTGACCGAGGCGAAAGCGGCGCTGGACGCCGCCGGGGAGGCCGGCTGGAGCAATATCGTTTCCGCCCGATCCGGCGAGACCGAGGACGTCACCATCGTCCATCTGGCGGTTGGCTGGGGCGCACCGATACTGAAAGTAGGCTCCTTCGCCCGGTCGGAACGCATGGCCAAATGGAACGAGGGCATCCGCGTCGCCGAGGCGCTGGGCGGGCGAGGGGAACTGCCGCCGCGCGGCTCGTTCCCCTGGGGCTGATACGGCCCGTTAGCCAGTCAATTTGCTTTAGGTCGACCCACCCGAAGGGTGCGCCCAACTTCCTTCCGTACTGCCGGGCTGCGTGTCCTCTCCGGGATGCCACAGGCCTTCCCTGTAGAGATCTTCCATCGACTCGACGATGCCGCGGCGGAGAATTTCGTACATTTCGTCAATCTGCGACTTGTTGATGATCAGCGGCGGCGACATGACGCACATATTGATTAGCGGTCGCACGATCAGGCCGTTTTCCTGGCAATGCTGGTCGATCCGCATGCCGACCTCGTAGTCCAGCGTCAGCGGATTCTTGCTCTTCTTGTTGTTCACACACTCGACACAGGCCATCAGGCCTTCGCCGCGGACCTCGCCGACCATGTCGATATCCTCGAGCTCCTTGAGGCGCGCCTGGAAATAGGGCCCAACTTCACGGACATGCTCCAGGATACCCTCGCGCTCGATAATCTCGATATTCTTCAGCGCGGCGGCGGCAGCCACGGGATGGCCGGAATAGGTGAAGCCGCTGGCGAAATAGCCGGCATGGCCATCGACCTCGCTGACCATCTCGATCAGCCGGTCGGAAATGAAGATCGCGCCGAGCGGAATATAGCCCGACGTCAACCCCTTGGCTGACGTGATGATATCCGGGACGATGTCGAAAACATCTTCGGAAGCGAACCAGTGACCCAGCCGTCCGAAACCTGTAACCACCTCGTCGGAGATGTATAGCACATCGTATTTGCGGCAGACTTCCCAGGTCCGGCGATGATAGCCCGGCGGCGGTACGATGACCCCGCCGGAGGCCAGGATCGGTTCGGCGATGAAAGCACCGACCTTTTCCGGGCCGATCTCCAGGATCTTGTTTTCCAGGTCCGCGACCTTCTCGTCGCAGAACTGTTCGATCGTCATGTCATCCGGACGCCGATAGGGGTGAACCGTCGGCAACAGATGGACGAAGCCGCGCTCGAAATCCATGAAGTTCTTGTCGCGTACCTTGCCGGAGCAGGACGACCCGAGATAGGTGCTGCCGTGATAGGCGTCTGCACGGGAAATTATATGTTTTTTCTCATGACGTCCCAGAACATTATTCAAGTACATCATGAAGCGGAGCGCCGAGTCCACGGCGGTCGAACCGCCGGTGGTGTAGAACACATGGTTCAGGTCCCCCGGCGTCAGCGAGGCAAGCTTGGCGGCCAGTTCCGCGGCCGGCACATTGCTCAGGCTCCAGGGGCTGTAGAACGGCATTCGCATGGACTGTTCGGCGATGGCCTGGGCCATTTCCTGGCGGCCATGGCCGATATTGACACACCACATGCCGGCGGGACCGTCGATCAGGCGGTTGCCGTCGGTGTCGTGAAGGTAGATTCCTTCCGACTGGGCAATGATCGTCCGTTTGGCTTCGGGCAGTTTCTGCAGGTTCTCCCAGGGGTGTACCCAATGGCGATCCTGCTCGTGAAGGCGTTCGGTATCGAACGTCATATTGCGGCGCATAATTGTCTCCCGTCAGCGCATTGTTGCATCAGAAATCCGACGCTGGCGTCGCCCGGCGCCGCGGCGGGTTGAAAAACGGGCGCTCGACGATGCGGCAGGGAGCCGCCGTCTTGTCCCACTTGAGCTCCTTGTTGACGTAGATCTCGGCCCACAGCCCGTCGCTGCGTTCCGCATATTCCGCCTCCAAGGTGGCGATAGCGATATTCCGTTTTGCCGTGGGCGACCACAGCGCCGATGTCACGAAACCGACCTGCCGGCTCCGGCCATGATAGATCAGCGCATCGTGCGCAGGCTTGCTGCCCCCGATATCCAGCCCGACGACACGGTATTTCGGACCGGTTTCGCGCTCGCGTAATAGGGCGCGTCGCCCATTAAAGTGCCCCTTGTCGAAATCCACGAGCCAGTCCAGTCCCAGTTCAAAGGGCGAGCGGCGTCGCGTTACATGGGTTACAGTCTCGGCGGCCATGAAATCGGTGCTGGTCTGGATGAAACCAGCCTCGATCCGCGCCATGTTGAGAGCCCGCGAGCCGATCGGAACCAAGCGATAGGATTCCGGCGTTTCCATCAGCCTGTCCCAGAGCGTCAGGGCCAGATCGGGCGTAATCCACAGCTCGTAGCCGAGATCGCCCGTAAAGCCGGTGCGGCTGACCGTCAGGGTTCCGCCCTCGAACGGATATTCGGCGATAACGAATGGCTTCAGGTCGGCGAGGCCGTCCAGCCCCAGCCGTTTCAGCACCGCGCAGGAGAGGGGGCCCTGCAAGGCGAGGCCGGCGATCTCCTCGGTAATATCGGCGACCGATACGTCGAAACCGATGGCCGAATCCTCCAGCCAGCATTGCTGGTGTTCCTGGGAATTCAGCTGAAACTCGGTCTCCGATAGGCGGAATACCGTGCCGTCGTCGATTACCTTGCCGCCGTCGTCGCACCAGACCGAATAGCCGGCGCGGCCAGGACGGATCTTGGCGGCGTCCCGTGTCAGCAGGCGGTTCATGTAGCGCACGGCGTCCGGGCCCGCGATCCGGTATTTCCGCATCGGCGAGATGTCGTATAGCGTTGCCGCATTGCGGATGGCGAAATACTCTGTCGCAATCTCGGTAAAGCTGTTGACCGTGGTATAGCCGCCCCAGCGCAGCCAGTCGTTCGCCTTGGCCAGCGGCACGAGGCGTTCATGGAACGGCGTGGTCAGCAGAGGCCTTTTGTACAGGGCGACAGCTTCGTTGCTCATGATCCCGTCTCCTGTGCCAGAATCCGCTTGGCCGCATTCATGCCCGGAAGCCCCGTTACGCCGCCGCCAGGATGCGTGCCGGCGCCACAGAGGTACAGCCCCGATATGGGCGATGCATATTGCCCGAAGCCGGGCACAGGGCGGAATGCCAGCATCTGATCGATCGCCAGATCTCCATGATGCCAATGGCCGCCGGTCATGCCGAACTCGCGCTCCAAATCAGGCGGGGCCAGCAGTTCACGGGCCTGTATGAGGCCGGGCAGGTTTGGCGCGTATTCCGCAAGCTGCTTGACAACGCTGTCGGCAAAGCCATCACGCCCCTTGTCCCAGCCGCCTTTCAACTCATAGGGCGCATAAAGAACGATCACCGACATGACATGCTTGCCGGTCGCGGTCAGGCTGCCGTCATGCAGCGAGGGAATGGTAATTTCCAGGGCCGGGGCCTCGGAATATTCCCCGTATTTCGTGTGATCGAAGGCGCGTTCGATATAAGCCATATCCGGCGCCAGAACGAGTCGCCCGCCCAGCAGCGCATTGTTCAACCCGGTAAATTCCGGCAATCCGTTCAGCACGAGGTTCAGTTTGGCGACAACGCCCTTGCTGCGGAAGGCCTGCAGGCGGCGCAGGAAACCGGTATCCAGATGCTCGACGCCGACCATTGACAGATAAGTCCGTTTCGGATCGGCGCTGGATACCACGAGGCCGGCCCGGATCACTTCGCCATCCTCCAACTCCACCCCGCACGCCCGGTCATCCTCGACAAGGATACGCCGGACCGGGGAGCCAGTCCTGACCTCGGCGCCATAGGCTCTGGCTGCATTGGCCAGCGCCTCGGCGACCTGTCCCATTCCGCCTTGGGGTATGGTCAGCCCGTCATTGTTGCCCAGCTCGCCGGCTAGGCGACTGAG
>JBFFGY010000173.1:0-6283 GCA_041557215.1 Alphaproteobacteria bacterium | reverse complement strand
GCACGGACCAGGTCGATCGCCTGGAGAACGCTGTCAATGCCCAGCGGAAATATCTTCTTGAAGTAGACGTCGCCCAGCGTCTCGTCCGCCCCAATCTCTACTTCCTTCTGAAGCAGGATCTCGCCTTCATCGAGCCCGTCGTCCGGCCAGAAGATGGTCAGGCCGGTTTTGGTAGCGCCCCACATGATCGGCCAGTTGATCGAACTGGGACCGCGATGCAGCGGTAGAAGCGAAGGATGGAAACAGATCGACCCGTGGGTCGGGATGTTTCGCGCTTCCTCCGGGACGAAAATGATCATGTAGGCCATGACCATCAGGTCGGCATTCAGCGCCCGCATCTCGTCAAGGATTTCCTTATCCTTGTAATTGGCCGGCTGGTAGACGGGCACGCCACGCTCCAGCGCGGCTTCCTTGATCGGGTCGATCGGACGGCCTTCCTTGTCCGGCGCGGTATAGACCGCGACGACCTCGTCCTCGCCCTTGTCCAGGATGGCTTCAAGGCTGGCCTTGCCGAAGGCCTGCTGGCCGTTGACGATGATACGCATATTGTTTCTCCCGCTTGTGTGACGCGGCCGTCAGACCGCGCCCTCTTCCTTCGCTGCCGCAATTTCCTCGGCCGACATACCGACAACCTCGGAAAGGATTTCGTCCGTATGCTCGCCGAGCAGCGGCGAACGCACGACTTCTGCCGGAGAATCCGACAGCTTGATCGGGTTGCCGACCGTCAGATATTTGCCGCGCTCCGGATGGTCGACCTCAACAATCGTGCCGGTTTCACGTAGCGCCGGCTCTTCCGCCAGCTCCTTCATGCTGAGGATCGGGCCGACGGGTACATTGAGCGGGTTGAGAATTTCCATGACCTCGAACTTGGTCTTGGTCATGGTCCATTTCTCGATTTCCTCGAACATCTTGTCGAGCTTGGGAAGGCGGGCCTCCGGCGTGTTCCACTCCGGGTCCTCCAGCCAGTCCTCGTGGCCGATTGCCTTCGCCAGAGCCGGGAAGGCCGCTGCCTGGGCAATCACGTAGGAATAGGCGTCAGGGTCGGTTTCCCACCCTTTGCATTTGACGATCCAACCGGGCTGGCCGCCGCCGGACGCATTGCCGGCGCGCGGAGTCGCCTCACCAAACTCACTGTTCGGATATTGCGGATATTCCTTCAGCGGGCCATGGGCCAGACGCTGCTGGTCGCGCAGTTTAACTCGGCACAGATTGAGAACGCCATCCTGCATGGCGCAGGTCACGCGCTGACCCTTACCGGATTTTTCGCGGTGGTACAGCGCCGTCACGATACCGAGGGCCAGATGCAGGCCGGTACCGGAGTCACCGATTTGTGCGCCCGTCACCATCGGGAAACCATCGATCTCGCCAGTCGTGGAGGCCGAGCCGCCCGTGCATTGCGCGACGTTCTCGTAGACCTTGCAATCCTCGTAGGGGCCGGGACCGAATCCCTTCACCGACGCGTATATCATGCGCGGGTTAATCTCCTGGATCTTTTCCCAGGGGAAGCCCATGCGGTCGATCGCGCCGGGCGCAAAGTTCTCGACCATCACGTCGCATTCCTCGATCAACTTGGCAAAGATGGCCTTGCCCTTCTCCGTTTTCGGATTCAGGGTCACACTGCGCTTGTTGTGGTTCAGCATCGTGAAATAGAGGCTGTCCGCATCGGGGACGTCCCGCAACTGGCCGCGTGTCGCGTCGCCGACGCCGGGACGCTCCACCTTGATTACATCGGCGCCGAACCAGGCGAGAAGCTGGGTGCAGGTCGGGCCCGACTGCACATGCGTCATGTCGAGGATCCGGACCCCTTCAAGGGCTTTGCTCATCTCTGTTCCTACTCTGTCTTCCTTATCGTTCTCCCGTGGGCCGCCCCGGCTTGGAGCGGCCCGACGGAACAGATGTGCGTGGGCGTTGGACGTGCCGGCACATCACTTGTACATGGTCTGGGCCTTCGTGCCCGGGGCGTATTCGTTCGGGTCGACCCATACATTGATGACGGCGGACTTGCCGCGCGACTTCACTTCCTCGCGGGCGCGAAGCAGGGCCGGGCCGATCTGGCTTGGGTCGCGGACTTCCTCGCCATAGCCACCGAGCATTTCGGCAAAGGTGCCGAACGGCACGTCGCCCAGCTTGTTGCCGACATTGCCGCGCTGTTCACCATACTTTGAGATCTGCCCATAGCGGATCTGGTTCATATGCGAGTTGTTGCCGACAACGGCGACATAGGGGGCGCCGAACCTGTTGGCGGTCTCCATATCGAATGCGGTCATACCGAAGGATCCGTCGCCATAGAGGCAGACCACCTCCTTGTCCGGATGCGCAAGACCGGCCGCCATTGCGAATCCCGTCCCGACGCCCAGCGAACCCAGCGCGCCCGGATCCATCCAGCGTCCCGGGCCACGCGGCTGAACCGCCTGGGCCGAGATCGTGACGATATCGCCGCCGTCGCCGATATAGATCGAGTCTTCCGTCAGGAACTCGTTGATCTCCCAAGCCAGGCGATAGGGATGGATCGGGTCCTGGTCGGACAGGAACAGCGGCATCAGTTTTTCGGTGCGCGAGACTTCCTCGGCTCGAAGCTCGTCAAGCCAACCGCTGCGGCCCTTGGCGCCATTGTCCGAACGGCCGGTGGTCGCATCATGCACGGCCTGGAGGATGGAACCGGGGTCGCCCGCCAGACCCAGCGCGATATCGCGGTTCTTGCCGACGGTGCGGTAATCCTGATCGATCTGCACAAGGGTCGCTTCCTTGCTGATGCGCTTGCCGTAGCCCATGCGGAAGTCGAAGGGCGTGCCGACGATGACGATGACATCGGCCTTGCCGAAGGCGGAACCGCGGGTCCGGTTGAAGTAGTGCGGATCGCCCGGCGGCAGGATGCCACGGCTGGCGCCGTTCATGTAAAGCGGAATATTCAGCGCCCGGGCCAGGTCGATCGCCGCCTGGTGGCCACGCGACATATAGACCTGCGAACCCACCAGCATGGCCGGCCGCTCCGCCTTGACGAGGATGTCGGCCAGTTTCTCGATATCGGCCGGGTCACCGATCGAATTTACCGAGGCCCGATAATGGCCAGGCTGCGGAAGAACCGCATTCTCGATGGGAATTTCACGGTCCAGGATATCGCGCGGGATTTCCAGGTAACTCGGGCCGTAGGCGCCGGCGAAACACTCGCGGGCCGCCATGGAAATCATGTCGGCAACACGCTCGGTCGACATCACGCCGGCCGCGAACTTGGTGATCGGCGTCATCATCTCGACATGCGGCAGATCCTGCAGCGACCCCATCTTATGCTGGGTCAGCGAGCTCTGGCCGCCGATATGAAGGATCGGGCTCTCGGAACGGAACGCCGTGGCAACGCCGGTAATCGCGTTGGTGCAGCCGGGGCCGGCCGTGGTGACGACGCAACCCAGCTTGCCGGTCTGGCGTGCATAGCCGTCAGCGGCGTGGGCCGCAGTCTGTTCGTGCCGGACGTCGATAATGCGAATGTCCTCATCGAGGCAACCATCGTAGATGTCGATGATATGCCCACCGCAGAGGGTGAAGATCGTGTCTACGCCTTCGGCCTTGAGGGCCTTAGCCACCAGATGGCCGCCCGAGATGACCTTGCCGCTCTTGTCCTTCTTGGCCAACGTGTCTGTTGCCGTATCAGCCATAATGCTGTCTCCTTCGTTCGGTCGGGCCCGGTGCGGCCATATATGCCGGATTACCGGGCGATACACTGTCCCTAATTCCGCCTGAAAGGCGGCTGAATTCCGCTCTGGTGTTCTGTATACCAGAGAATTTTGCCCACACAACCACTCCCGGCACCGAAATCGTATTAAACCTGTTCTTTCGGGTGGGATTAGCACCCACCCGCACGTGCGGGCAGGCGCTCGTCAATTTAACTGCCCATCGCCTTCAGCATCGTGCTGCCAAGCGCGGCCGGGCTATCGGCCACATGGATACCCGCCGCCTTCATGGCTTCGATCTTGCTGTTGGCATCGCCTTTTCCGCCAGAAATGATCGCGCCGGCATGCCCCATACGCCGGCCCGGAGGAGCGGTCACACCAGCAATGAAACCGCAAACCGGCTTCTTGACGGCGTGGTTGGCCAGGAACTCTGCCGCCTCTTCCTCGGCCGAACCGCCGATTTCGCCTATCATGATGATGCCTTCTGTTTCGTCATCGTCGAGGAACAGGCTGAGGCAATCGATAAAGTTCGTGCCGTTAACCGGATCGCCGCCGATACCGATGCAGGTCGACTGACCCAGCCCAGCGGCAGTCGTCTGCGCCACAGCCTCATAGGTCAGCGTGCCGGAACGCGAAACGATACCGATCTTGCCGCGGCGATGGATATGGCCGGGCATGATGCCGACCTTGCACTCGTCCGGCGTGATGATGCCTGGACAGTTCGGTCCGATCAGACGGGTCTTTGAGGTCGCCAGGATGCGCTTGACCTTCACCATGTCCATCACCGGAATTCCCTCCGTGATGCACACCACGAGCGGAATTTCGGCATCGATCGCCTCAAGTATCGCATCGCCGGCAAAAGGCGGCGGGACATAGATCACCGAAGCATTGGCCCCGGTTTCCCTGACCGCGTCGGCCACGGTATCGAATACCGGCAAATCGAGATGACGCGTACCGCCCTTGCCCGGCGTTACGCCGCCGACCATTCCGGTGCCGTAAGCGATTGCCTGTTCCGAATGGAAGGTGCCCTGAGCACCGGTGAAGCCCTGACAGATGACCTTCGTACCCTTGCCTACCAGTACAGACATCAGCTCGCCTCCTTCACCGCTTTGACAATCTTCGCCGCAGCGTCCCCCAAATCGTCCGCAGACAGAATGGGGAGTCCGGAATCGGCCATGATTTTCTTACCCAGGTCGACATTGGTTCCCTCCAGCCGAACCACGAGCGGAACCTGAAGGCTGACCTCGCGCGCGGCTGCCACCACACCCTCGGCGATGACGTCGCAACGCATGATCCCGCCGAAGATATTTACCAGGATCCCCTCGACATTGGCGTCGGAGAGAATGATCTTGAACGCCTTTGCCACACGTTCCTTGGTGGCCCCGCCGCCAACATCCAGGAAGTTGGCCGGGTCGCCCCCGTGCAGCTTGATGATGTCCATCGTCGCCATGGCAAGGCCGGCACCATTGACCATGCAGCCAATATTGCCGTCGAGCTTGATATAGTTCAGCTCATGCTTTCCGGCTTCCAGTTCCGCCGGATCCTCCTCGTCCTCGTCACGCAGGTCGGCAACGTCGGAGTGCCTGTAAAGCGCGTTGTCGTCGAAATTCATTTTGCCGTCGAGTGCGATGACATCGCCCGCGCCCGTAACCACTAGGGGATTGATCTCCACCATGCTGGCGTCCAGGGACACAAAGGCATTGTACATTGCGGACAGGAATTTGACGGCGGACCCGACCTGCTTGCCTTCGAGTCCAAGCGCGAAAGCGATCTTGCGGCCGTGATAGGGCATGAAACCGGCTGCCGGATCGATGGCAACAGTGATGATCTTTTCAGGCGTCTCGGCGGCGACTTCCTCGATCTCCATGCCGCCCTCGGTCGAGGCCATTAAAGTGACCCGACTCGTGGCCCGATCGACCAGCAGGCTAAGGTACAGTTCGCGGGCGATATCGCAGCCTTCCTCGATATAGAGCCGCTTGACCTCCTTGCCCTGCGGACCCGTCTGCTTGGTGACCAGGGTCGCGCCCAGCATCTCGTCAGCATTGTCGCGCACTTCTTCGACCGACTTGACGACTCGGACGCCACCCTTGCCCTGCTCGTTGCCTTTGAAGCGTCCTGCGCCCCGGCCGCCGGCATGAATCTGGCTCTTGACGACCCAGACCGGGCCGCCCAGTTCCTTCGCCGCGTCCTCGGCCTCCTTGACCGTGTAGGCGACCGCCCCGCGCGGTACGGCGACACCAAATTTACTCAGCAGCGCCTTGGCTTGATACTCGTGAATATTCATATCTTTTCAGCCTGTTGACCTGTCCGTTTCCACTTGCGGGACATCCCCGCATCCGACTAAATTGCCCTCGGATTGGCGTTTGGTATACCAGATACCAATCCGACCGGCAACGGGTTCTTTAACCCGGAATTTCCCAGCAACACTCCTTGCTGCGACGCGGCAAACTACAGCCATCTCCGGCGCTTGAAAACCGGCAAATGAACGATCGAAATGATAGACGACCAAGTACGCGGCGGGGCCGCCCGAACGTCAGGCGGCCTGCTTTTTCTCCTTCATCTTGCGCCGGATCAGCTGGAACACAGGCAACAGGATCAGGATGAGCGCGATGATCGTG
>JBFFGY010000172.1:0-6306 GCA_041557215.1 Alphaproteobacteria bacterium | reverse complement strand
ATGTGGAAACGGTGGCAGTGCTGCGGCGCTAGTCCTGTTCCGGCAATGTATCGCCGCCCTCGCCCAGCGGGATTTGCATGTAGACCGAATCGACCCAGCGGCCAAGCTTGAAGCCCGCGGCTTCCAGCGTACCGACCATGCGAAAACCGAGGCTTTCATGCAGTGCGATGGAGCCCCTGTTCTCGCTGTCGCCGATGACGGCGACCATCTGGCGCCAGGGGCCGGCGTTGCAGCGCTCCAACAACGCCGCCAGCAGCGCCCGGCCGACGCCCCGACCCTGCATGTCCTCGGCGACATAGACCGAATCCTCGATGGTGTAGCGATAGCCGGAACGCTCACGATAGGACGAGGAATAGGCATAACCGGCGACGCACCCGTCCAGCTCCGCCACCAGCCAGGGCAGCCCCTGCCCCAGCACCTTGGCGCGGCGCGCCAGCATGTCGTCCAGCGTCGGCGACACCTCCTCGAAAGAGGCCAGCCCATGCAGCACGGCCCCCTCATAGATCAACCGAACCGCCGCCATGTCGGCCTCGGTCGCGTCGCGGACGGTGATAGCGGCCGTGCGCGACCCTAAATCACCCCGATGCCGCGGGCTGTGGCGTCGATCGCCTTGCGGGCGTGGTCGATCAAATCGTCGATCTGCTGGGTCGTGATGATCAGCGGCGGGGACATGATCATGATGTCGCGCACGGCCCGCATCACCATGCCGTTGTTGATGCAGTGGTCACGGCAGATTGTGCCGACCTTACCCGGCGGGTCGAAATGCTCGCGCGTCGCCTTGTCCTTGACCAGTTCGATGGCGCCGATCAGGCCCATCGAGCGGACCTCGCCGACCAGCGGATGATCCGCCAGCGTCGCCAGGGCCTTTGCCAGATGCGGGCCGGTCTCGTCGCGCACGCGCTCCACCAGCCCCTCGCGGCGCATGATCTCGATATTCTTCAGCGCCACCGCGCAGGCAGCCGGATGGCCGGAATAGGTGAAGCCATGGAAGAACTCGCCGCCCTTCTCGATGAAGCTGTTGGCCACCCGGTCGCCAACCATCACCGCCGAGATCGGCAGGTAGCCCGACGACAGCCCCTTGGCCATGGTGATGAAATCGGCCGATTCGATGCCGAGGCTTTCGAAGCCGAACCAGTTGCCGGTGCGCCCGAAGCCGCAGATTACCTCGTCGCAGATCAGCAGCACATCGTACTTCTTGCAGATCCGCTGCACCTCCGGCCAGTAGCTTTTCGGCGGGATGATGACGCCGCCGGCGCCCTGGATCGGCTCGCCGATGAACGCCCCCACGCGGTCGGCGCCGAGTTCCAGGATCTTCTCCTCGATGGCCTGCGCGGCCTTGATCCCGAATTCCTCGGGGTCCATGTCGCCGCCTTCGGCATACCAGTAGGGCTGTGCCACATGCACGATATCGGGGATGATGCCGCCCTGGTTGTGCATCGCCTCCATGCCGCCGAGGCTGAGCGCCGCCGTCGTGCTGCCGTGATAGGCGTTGTGCCGGCTGATGATAACCCGCTTCTCCGGCTTGCCTTCCAGATGCCAGAAATGGCGCACCATGCGCAGGATGGTGTCGTTCGCCTCCGACCCGGAATTGGCATAGAAGACATGGTTGAAATGCGCCGGCGTCAGGTCCGACAGCACCTTCGACAGTTCCGCCGCCGGGGCGTGGGTGGTCTTGAAGAAGGTGTTGTAATAGGGCAATTCCATCATCTGCTCGGCCGCCGCCGAGACCATCTCGCGGCGCCCGTAGCCGACATTGACGCACCACAGGCCGGCCATGCCGTCAAGATAGCGCTTGCCCTCGGAATCCCAGAAATAGACCCCGTCGGCATGGGTGACGACGCGGCCGCCGCCCTCGCCCGCCAGGGACTTGTAGTCGGTGAAGGGGCGCAGATGATGCGCCAGGTCCTCGCGCAGCAATTCGGCGGTATCGTAATTGCGGCCGCTACGGGCCTCTAAGGAATGGGTCATTTCGGCAAACTCCGGTAGGTAGAATCGGTACGGACTTCTTGCAGGGGCAAGGCCGCCCCTACGGGTCGTAGCCGATCCGCGCGCAGAGGATCATGAGTTCGGCATGGCGGCAGCGGCCACGCTCGCGGCAGATCCGGTCTGGTGATGTGGCAATCGTCATGCCGGCACTATAGCCGGATTGTTCGCCATTTGAAAACGATTCAATGCATCTGCGGCCAGCATGCCCGATATCGTCGTTCCAAGCATTGCCGCTTTGCCCTATCCTTCTTGATAACAACGAGAAACACATGGCTCCACCGCTTTGATCGGTCGACTTTCAGGTCTCCTGCTTTTCGCTACCGCCGCCCTGGTTTTTCTGGCGGAGACGGTTGGCGAGCCCGTTTTCGCGCAGGCCGCAGGGGCGGCGGCTCTCCTCTATCTGGCGCTGGCCACCCCGCGCGTCGGATGGTCGCGCCGGATGTTCGTCATTACCGGTGCAATCCTATTTGCGATTGCCTTCATCACGAGACCGGACTGGCTGGCGCTTTTGGGCCGAGCGCTCACCTCCGCCGCCTTTGTCGCCGCCTTCTTCATCGCCGTGGGCTGGCTGCGCAATGCCGCGGCCAGCTCGCCGGCGATCGATCGCAGCGGCCGCTTCCTCGCCGAACAGCCGCCCGGCCGACGCTATCTCGCGCTCACCGCCGGCGGCCAGCTGTTCGGACTGGTCCTGCTCTACGGCGCGATTTCGCTACTCGGCGGTCTCGCCGAAAGCAATGCGCGGCGCGAGGCGAATGAAGAGATCCGAACCATCCGCACCCGCCGCATGCTGCTGGCCGTCCAGAGAGGTTTCGTTGCGACGCTGTGCTGGTCGCCGCTGACTTTTTCGATGGCAGTCTCGACCTCGATCATTCCCGGCTCCAGCTGGGCCGGCGCGGTCGGGCTGTGCGCGGTCAGCGGCCTGATCCTTGCCGGGCTGGGCTGGGCCCTAGACACGATATTCAAGCCGCGGCTCAGCGGGCCGCGCCCCCCGCAACGCACACCGCAAGGCTCCTGGGGCGATCTCTTTCCCCTCTTCCTGCTGCTGGCCCTGCTGCTGGGGTCCGTCGCCGTCTTGCATTTCGCTACGGGCCTTCGCGTGGTCTATGTGGTGATGGTTCTGGTCCCCGCACTCAGCCTCGCATGGGTCGCGCTGCAGCGGCGCGGCCGCTTGGCCGACCGGCTGGCCCATGCGGCGCGGCGCGGAACAGGCTATATCGTCACCGATCTGGCGGGCTACCGCGGTGAACTGGTGCTGCTGATGATGGCCGGCTTCATCGGTACGCTCGGCGCGGGATTGCTCATCCCATTGGCGCAACAGGCCGATTTAGACCTTGCCGCAGTCCCTGCCTGGATATTGCTGCTGGTGTCCCTGTGGATCGTGCCGATCACCGGACAGTTGGGCATGAACCCGATCCTGTCGGTCTCTCTGCTGGCGCCGCTCCTGTCGCATGCCAGCGCTTTCGGCGTCTCGCCGAACGTCATTATCCTGGCGATCACCGGGGGCTGGGCGCTCAGCGGCGCCAGTTCCCCCTTTACCGCCACGACCCTGCTGGTCGGTGCGCTGGGCCGCGTCAGCGCGCTGCATGTGGGATGGAAATGGAACGGCGCCTATACGCTGATCGGCGGAACCCTGCTGTCTCTGTGGGTACTATTCGCGGCCGGGCTGTAGCCCGGCCACGTCGGAAGCTTTGCGGGCCAGCCTCCTATACATTCAGCAGCAGGTTCTCCCGCTCCCAGGAACTGATCACCCGCTGGTAAGCGTCGTATTCCATGATCTTGACCTCGTTCAGGGCCGCGACGAAGCGATCGCCCAGTACGTCCTTCAGGGGCCGCGAATGGTTCAGCTTGGACAGCGCGTCGGTCAGATGGCGCGACAGGCCGAAGGCATAGCGGTAGGCGTTGCCCTCCACCGGATTGTTGGGCTCGATCTTCTCGGTCATGCCCAGCCAGCCGCAGGCCAGCGAGCCCGCGATCGCCAGATAGGGATTGGCGTCCACGCCGGCCACCCGGTTCTCCACCCGCCGGTTGTCGGCGTCCGAATGCGGCACGCGCAGGCCCACCGTACGGTTATCATGCGCCCAGTGCACATTGATCGGGGCGTCCGAATGCGGCGTCAACCGGCGATAGGAATTGACGTTCGGCGCCAGCAGCGGCATGGCAGCCGGAAGGTAGCGCTGCAACCCGCCGATATGGTTCAGGAACAGCTTGGAATCATTGCCCGCCTTCGTGGCAAAGAGATTCTGCCCCGTCTTCATATCGACGACCGACTGATGGATATGCATGGCCGAGCCCGGCTCGTTCTGATGCGGCTTGGCCATGAAGGTGGCATAGACCTTGTGGTTCAGCGCCGCCTGGCGGACCGTGCGCTTGAACAGGAAGACCTGGTCTGCAAGATCCAGAGGATCGCCGTGATTGAAATTGATCTCGAACTGCGCGGCGCCGGCCTCATGCGCCAGGGTATCGATGTCGATCTCCTGCGCATCGCAGAAATCGTAGATATCCTCCATGATCGGGTCGAATTCGTTGGCCGCCTCGATGCCATAGGCCTGGCGGCCCGATTCCTGACGGCCCGACTGCCCGACCGGCGGCTCCAGTGGATAATCCGGATCGGTGTTCACCTTGACGAGGTAGAATTCCAGTTCCGGCGCGACCAGCGGCTTCCAGCCGCGCTCTTCGTAGAATCCAACAACACGGCGCAGCAGTTCGCGCGGCGCGATGTCCACCGCCCGGCCATCCAGATAGGAAGCATCGCAGATTACCTGTGCCGTTGGTTCGTCATACCAGGGCACCGGACGGATTGTCGCCGGATCGGGAACCAGCGCCACGTCTGAATTTTCCGGCGCCGCCACATCGGACACATCCCTGTAGGATCCGGTGACACTTTGTACGAAAATCGCTTCGGGCAGGCGCAGCCCGCCTTCCTGTGCGCCTTTGATGAATTTTGCAGATGGAAGTATTTTTCCCCGTGCAATGCCCGACATGTCGGGCACAAGACATTCCACCTCCTCGATTCTTCTGGAGGTGATCCACTCTTCGAGCGATGTCATGAGAAGCCTGATTGTTGTTTAGGATAGTTCCTATTCTAACGGTTTTCCGCAAATTGGGAAGCGCCCCCGCAAGTCCCTCTTGACGCGCCGCGCTGGATCGGCAGGATGTACGCTATCGAAAACGGATACATTCCAAATGCCACATGATGCAAAACCGGCGGAAATGGACGCTTTTATGGCGGCCAATCCGGATATTGAACTCATCGAACTTCTGATCCCCGACATGTGCGGCATGCTGCGGGGCAAGCGCCTTACCCGTGACAGTTTCGACAAGCTTGTCACCGGCGATGTACGCGCACCGGGGTCTATCTACCTGCTCGACGCCACGGGACAGAGCATCCCTTCCATTTATTACGGCATCGCCGACGGCGACCCCGATTTCTTCTGCCACGGCGTTCCGGGTACGCTTTCCCGGGTGCCTTGGGCGGACCGCCCGATGGGCCAGATGCTGGGCACCATGACCGGCGATGACGGCGAGCCGCTATATTCGGACCCGCGCGCCATACTGGCGTCCGTCGTCAGCAAACTGGCGGAACTGGGGCTGAAACCGACAGTCGCCATCGAACTGGAATTCTACCTGCTAGATCAGGAACTCGGCCCGGACGGATCCCCGCGCCCGGCCTTTTCGCGGGCCAGCGGCTACCGGCAGAGCACTACCCAGGTGCTGGGAATGGAGGAACTCTACGATTTCGAGAGTTTCCTGGCGGAGGTCGAAAACGCCTGCGCGGCGCAAGCCATACCAGCCGAAGCCGCCTCCAAGGAATACGCGCCCGGCCAGTACGAGATCAATCTGCATTATGTGGCCGACGCGCTTGCCGCCTGCGATCAGGCGGTGTTGCTGAAGCGCACCATCAAGGGCGTTGCGCGCAAGCACGGCATGTTGGCCAGCTTCATGGCCAAGCCGTTCCAGGATAACGCCGGTAGCGGCACACATGCCCATGTCAGCCTCTATGACAAGGATGGTAACAACGCCCTTGTCGGGCCCTATGACGAGGCCCTGGGAATCGAGGCTGGGCCGGCGCTTCGCCATGCCATCGGCGGGCTGATCGCCACCATGCCCGAGAGCATGGCGATTTTCGCTCCCAACGCGAACTCCTATAGGCGGTTCCAGCCCGGCATGTTCGCGCCGGTCTCTCCATCATGGGGAGTCAACAACCGCTCGGCCGGCCTGCGCATCCCGCCTTCGGATACCAACGCGCTGCGCATCGAGCACCGCAATGCGGGCGCCGACGCCAATCCCTATCTGGTACTGGCGGCCATATTGGCAGGCATT
>JBFFGY010000171.1:0-6358 GCA_041557215.1 Alphaproteobacteria bacterium | reverse complement strand
ATTGTTAACCGCCGTCACGCGCCCGAATTTCTTGGTGACATTGCGGATACTGATAATTGGCCTGCTGTCGGTCATTGATTGTTTTCCTTGCCCCAGCGCGACTGCATGACCATGGCAACCAGGGTCAGCGTCAGGGTGATAACGATGAGTACGGTCGAGGCTGCGTTGACTTCCGGCGTCACGCTGAAGCGCAGCATCGAGTAGATCTTGACGGGCAGCGTATTGTCTCCGACACCCGCGGTGAAAAAGGTGATGACGAAATCATCGAGCGACAGCACAAAGGCCATCAAAGCGCCTGCCACCAGTCCCGGTATCATGTAGGGGAAGGTGACGTTCCAGAAGGTCTGCCATTCGCTTGCGCCCAGATCACGGCTGGCTTCCTCGAGGGACACATCGAAGCCGGCCATGCGCGACCGTATCACCACCGCGACGAAGGGGATGGTGAAGGCGATATGGCTGACGATGACGGTTGTCAGGCTGAGTTCGATACCGACGGCCCAGAAAAAGGTCACCATTGCCACCGCCATGCAGATTTCGGGTATCACGATCGGCAGATGCGCGATGCCTTCATAGGTTCCCTTGAACGGAAAGCGATAGCGGTAAAGCGCCAGCCCCAGCATCGCGCCAAGCGCCGTAGAGACCACGGTCGACCAGGCCGCGACCTGCATGGAGTTCAGGAAGGCCTCGTGCAGCGCCTCGTTGCCCATCGCCTTTTCGTACCATTTCAGCGAAAAGCCCTTCCAGATGAAGGCGCGTTTGTAGGAATTGAAACTGAACGCCACGAGCGTGACCAGCGGGAAATAGAGGAAAACAAAACACCCCGCCAGCGCCAGCCACATCCAGGGCCGCTTCAGATATTCAAGCGGATTTACATCGCGCCTGCGGCGCTTCTTTGCGGCGACGACTTCGCTCATACCTCGGCCCTCCGGCGATCCTGGTAGCGCGCCCGAAGCGCGTTGATGACGAAGAATATGAACACCGGATACATCACGACGAAGGACAGCGCAGCGCCGAACGGCCAGTCGCGCGCCTTGTTGAATTCCTGCGCAATCAGGTTGCCGATCATCAGGCTGTCCGTTCCGCCCAGCCGGTCGGGAATGATGAAATTGCCCATCGACAGGATAAAGACCAGCATGCAGCCGGAGAGAATGCCGGGCATGGCCAACGGCACCAGGACGGAGAAGAAGGTCCGCCATTGCCCCGCTCCGAGGTCGAGGCTGGCCTCGAGATAGGAGCGGTCCATTTTCTCGAGGGTGGCATAGAGCGGGAGAATAAGAAACGGCAGATGCACATAAACCAGACCGACGACGACGGTATAGTTATTGTGCAGCAATTCAAGTGGTTGGAAGGTTCCCATGAGATCTGGCATTCCCGCCAGCGAAAAACCGCCATCCAACAGCCCATGCGTCCATTCCAGCCCGGAATTCACGATGCCGCGCGATCCCAGCATGACGACCCAGGCGAAGGTGCGGACCAGCATATTCGTGAAGAAAGGAAGCACCACCACCAGCAGCAGCGGATTCTTCCAGCGGTCCGGCGCGAAGGCGATTCCCAGCGCCACCGGAAAACCCACCGCCAGACAGAGGAAAGTGGCCAGCCCGCCCAGCCATAGCGATTTCCAAAGGATCTTCAGGTGGATCGGTTCCACCGCACGCAGATAGTTTTCGAAACTGAAGGCTAGGTAGGTCTGGCCAAGGGGGCCGCGTTCGCCGAAGCTGTATATCCAGATCACCACCAGCGGGATGGTAAAGAACACCAGCAGCCAGAATGTCGCCGGCCCCATGAACACGGCGAAAGCAAGTTTGTTTTTACGCCAATCTTCCATTACCCGGCCTGTCCTCGTCAGGCGGCCGCGCCCGCAAGGGCGGCGGCGCATTCGTTGAAAATTGCAGTATGCCGATCGACATCGGCCGCCGTCGTTTCCGGCGAGACCAATAGCATATTGTGGAACGGCGTCACCAGAATACCGCGGTTCATGAAAAACAGATGTATGAGCCGGTCGAGCCGGCCGTCGACGCCTTCCAGGGCCTCGGTGCCGTTGCGGGGCAGCTCCGCCTGGAATCGGTATTCCACCCGCGCGCCGATCTGGGTCACGTACCAGGGCAGGCCATGGTCGGCAATGCCGTCGCGCACACCTTTGGCCAGCCGTTCGGCCAGCGGGATCATGCGGGCAAAATTCTCTTCCGTCATGACTTCTTCGAGATTGACCCGCATTGCCCTGAGCGCCAAGGCATTTCCGGTCAGCGTACCGCCAATCCCCGCGACGGCGCTATCGGGCGTCGCGGTGCGCGCCCGTACCTTTTCCGCTACATCGCGCGACATGCCGTAGGCTGCAACGGGCACCCCGCCGGCCAGCGGCTTGCCCATGGTCAGCATGTCCGGTTCCAGCCCGTGCGCCGCGGTATAGCCGCCGGGACCGGATGACAGGGTATGGGTTTCGTCGATTATCAGCAGCACGCCTTGCCGCCGGGTGATTTCACGCAAGCCTTCGTGATAGCCGGGGTCCGGCAGTACGATACCCGAGCGATTGGTCAGGGCAGGTTCGGCCAGCACGCAGGCGACATCGCCACGCGCCAGTTCGCGTTCCAGCGCGTCGAGATCGTTGAACTCTACAATGCGCGTGGTTTCGCCGGGATCGACCTGGGGACCGACATTGCCGTTGCGTGACACGACCGCTCCCCCGCGCAAGGTCGCAATGGCCTCGTCCACCGTGCCGTGATAGCAGCCCTCGAAGACCAGGATCTTCGGCCGGCCGGTTATTTCGCGCGCAAGGCGCAGGGCGAAGCGGTTGGCGTCGGTGGCGGTCATGGCGATCTGCCAGAACGGCAGCCCGAAACGTTCGGCCAGGATTTCCGCGACCCGCACCGAATCCTCGGTCGGCAGCATGTAGGTGAAGCCGCGCCGCGCCTGGTCGGCCAGGGCCGCGGCCACCGGCCCCGGCGAATGACCGAACATCGCCCCTGTATCGCCGAGGCAGAAATCAAGATATTCGTTGCCGTCCATATCGGTGATGCGGACGCCGCGTGCCTCCTTTGCAAAGACCGGGAAGGCGCCAGCCCACTCCACCATCCACTGCATGGGCACGCCGCCGACCATTGACTTTTGCGCGCGTTCATGCAGTTCGCGCGATCTTGGGTGAAGCTGAATGAACAGAGCCGTTTCGCTCTGCAGAATCAAGTCGATCCTGTCTTGGGATATTCCGGTCATTTTCCGTTATTTTCCGAGCAGGACCAGACCGGGCGGAAAGCGTCTTCCGCTTCCCGCCCGTCCGATTGCCTGCGGTCCGACTCAGGCCGCCTGGATCGCGGTCCAGGCTTCGTCGTAGAGCCGGGTATGCTCGCCGACGCTGAGGATACCCTCGCAGCGGGACAGCACGTCTTCCGGGGCGAAGACCGCCGGGTTGTCGAGATATTCGCTCGGCATTTTCGCCTTCGCGGCCTTGTTGGCCGTTGCGAAGTAGATCGTGTTGGCGATCTCGACATGCACGTCGACTTCATGGATGTAGTCGATGAATTTATGCGCGTTATCGGGATGCGGCGCATCCTTCGGAATGCACAGGCTGTCGACCCACACGTTCGAACCTTCCTTCGGCACGACGTAGTTGTAGCCCTTTTCCTCCTGCATAACGGCCGCGATATCGCCACTCCACTCCATGGTGATATCCACCTCGCCGGCGACCAGCAGGTCCTGGCCGTTGTCCGCAGCGAATGTCTTGATATGCGGCTTCACCGCAATCAGCAGGTCGCGCGCCTCGGCAATCTGCTTCGGGTCGGTACTGTTTATGGGATAGCCCATATATTTCAGGGCACAGCCGATCACAGCACGCGAATCGCTAAGAAGCGCGATGCGGCCGGAATATTTCTTGGCGCGTTCGGGCTCCAGCACGTCCGCCCAACTGTTGGGTACGCCATCGACCGCCGATTCCTTGTAGCCAAGGCCCATCGTGCCCCACATATAGGGGATGCTGTGTTTCAGCGCCGGATCGAAGGCCGGATTGGTGAAGGCCGGATCCAGGTTCTTCATGTTGGGGATTTTGGAATGATCCAGCGGCACGACCATGCCGAGCGAGATCATGTCCTCGACCATATAGTCGGTCGGCACGATGATGTCGTAGCCGGGGTTACCTTCCTTCAGTTTGGCGAACATTTCCTCGTTGTCGCCATAAAGGTCATACTGGACGCTGATCCCAGTGGCCTTGGTGAAGGTATCGAGAGTGGTCTCGCCGATATAGGTGTCCCAGTTATAGACGTTGAGCTGCTTTTCCTCTGCCGACCAGGCCTTGTTGCCGGCGCCGACAAAGGTGATGCCCACGGCCGCGACCGAACCCTGCATGAAGGCCCGGCGCGAAACCTGCGAAATAAGCGATCTGCCAAATTTGTTTCTCATCTTCGAAAGCTCCCTGTGATGAACTGCACGGCAGCAGGACAATGGTTCCCCCGGCCCGCCCGATTGTACCGCTCCCGTAATTGAGACAAAATCCGACCCCTCTGTCAATGAGGCTTGCGAGGTGAAGGTCGAGGCGGCAATAAAATCAACGGCTGCCGCGCGACAGAATCCTTACGCCATCGGCAATGCGATCGCCGGGATAGAGAATCACACTGTCTCCCTCGACCAGCCCGTCCAGCACTTCCGCATAGCGGCCGTTGCTGTGACCGATCTCAATATGGCGCAAAACCGCGACGCCGTCCTCGACGACAAACACTGCCCAGTCCTCCCCGTCGCGGAAGAGCGCGCCGATCGGCAGGCGCAACACATCCTCGCCCAGCCAGTCCCGGATCCGGGCATTCACGCGATAGCCGTGCCCCAGCCCCTGCCATCGGTCGGGCGGGTCCGTGAAATCAATGATGACATTCACACGCTGCTCTTCGATTCCCAGGGCGGAAACCTTCGTGAAGGCGTAAGGTTCGACGCGCCGGACGCGGCCGATCAGGGACATGCCGCCCCAATCCTCGATAGCCACTTGCGCTCCCTGCTTCACCCGGACCGCATCGTCGGACAGCAAATCGACGACGATCTCCAGGTCGTGCGGATTTCCCAGTTCGACCAGCCAGGTGCCGGCCGGCACTACGCCCTCGCTTTCGTGGATGATGCGCAGGATGCGGCCGTCCACCGGCGAATAAACCTCCACGCAACAGGCATGGGAAGCTCCCTCGCCGACGTCTTCCCCCGGCTGGATCAGAGCGGCGCGCGCAGTGTCCAGTTCGTATCGCCGCATCTCCGCCGTGGCGGCGGCCGTATTGACGGCCGCCCTACGGGTACGGACCTCCAACCGCGCGCGGTCGAGATCCCGCTGCGATATGTTGCCCCGCTTGGCCAGCTGTTCGGCCCGCGTCAGTTCGGCCCGGGCGAAGTCCAGTTCGGCGAGAGCGCGCTCCTGCTCGGCCTCGGCAAGGGCAAGCGCCGCCTCAGCCGCCTTTATCGCCGCCTCGGCCTGGGCCCGGGCGCGCCGGTCCAGGAAGGTTGGGTCGCCAGGCTCGATGGTGGCCAGCAGCGTCTTGTTGGCCTCGACCTCGTCGCCGACATGGCTTTCGATTCGCAGCACCCGGCCGGATACCGGCGACGAAACAACATAAACCTCGCGCACACGCGTCTGGCCGTCGCCGTCGATGGTTACCAGCAGTTCGCCCCTTTCCAGCACCGCCAGGTCCACTGGCACCGGTTGCGGTAGGAAGGCGTATATCACGGCGCCGGCAACAAGCACCGCCGCAGCCGCATACCAAATCAGGCGACGCAGTTTCATGGCCATCTCCCTATTCGCGAGTCTTCAGCACGGCGACGAGGTCGAGGCGGTCAATCCGCCGCCGCACGATGAGACCGGTGCACAGCGCCGCCACCAATACGACAACGGCCGAAAATCCATAGGTGCCGCGCTCTATGACCAGGGGGATACGGAACAGTTCCGTCTCGAATCCAACAGCCATTAACCAGGACAGCCCGTAACCGATCGCAAAACCCGGAACCAGGGCCCCCAGGGTAAGCAGTGCAAATTCGCCCAGCAGAATCCACGAAACCTCTGCCCGGGTAAAGCCGAGTACGCGCAGGCTAGCCAGTTCGCGTCCTCGTTCCGACAGCGAAATCCGGGCACTGTTATAGACCACGCCGAACGCGATAAGGCCGGCGAACAGGACGTTGAACGTGGTCATCGTCAACATGCTTTCCGCCAATGTTTCGCGAAAGCTTTCGATCGCAGCCTTCTCGATGGTAACGCCGGCGACCGCCGGGGCATTCTTCAGCGCCTCGTAAAACGTGGCCTCCCTGGCCTCGTCGGTCTGGAGATAGGCCCCGGAGACCATTGGCCCGTCGCCCATGAAACGGTTCAGCATCGCGAGATCCATGTAGGCAGAGGTCCCGATATATT
>JBFFGY010000170.1:0-6374 GCA_041557215.1 Alphaproteobacteria bacterium | reverse complement strand
CAACTGCGGTCGCTGCATCGACGTTTGCGACAGAGTTGTTTTCAAATTTTCCTCGCGGTTTGCGCAAGGGGCCGACGAGGCCCCGCAGCCGCAACGGAAAGCCGCATGAGACCCCAATAGAAGGGAGAGTCACCGTGTACAAGACCATCAATATTCATTCTAAACTCACTGCTGTAGTAGCCTTGGTCGCCCTGGCATTTGCGGCGATGGCGGTTCTCTCGGTTCCGGCCCTGGCACAACAAGGCAACGGTGTGCAGTCGTTGCGGGGGGCAACCGCCATACCGGACGATAATGTGGCACCGGACCAGGTGCGCCAGGAAACCCCGACCGGCACGTTCGAACGGGCCTATCGGCAGCAGCCGCCACTGATCCCGCACAAGATCGACGGTTACGAGATCACCCAAGGCGTGAATCAGTGCATCCAGTGCCACGACTGGCCGTACAATGTTGACCAGGGTGCGCCGAAAATCAGCGAAACCCACTACAAGAACCGCGATGGCGTTGCCCTTGACGAGGTATCGCGGAACCGGTGGTTCTGCACCCAGTGCCATGTCCCGCAGTCGAATGCCAGGGAACTGGTCACCAACAATTTCAAATCGGCACTGGATGTCGACTGATCGCGAAGGGAAAAGAGCATGAGTGACAAGGGCGAGACGGCGGCTTCGGGCGGCGCCGGCGGAAAGGGTAACGGCGGCGGCCGATTTACCTGGAAGGATCGTATCCGTCAGTTATGGCGGTTTTTCACCAAGCCGCATGCAACGCTAACGCTTGGAACGCTGGTGGTCATTGGTTTTGCGACCGGCATCGCCTTCTGGGGCGCGTTCAACTGGTCCATGGAAATGACCAATTCCCAGACGTTCTGCATCGGTTGTCATGAGATGGAGCAGAACGTGTTCCGCGAATATCGCGAGACTGTCCATTTCTCGAACCGCACCGGCGTGCGCGCCACCTGCCCGGATTGCCATGTGCCCAAGACATGGATTCATAAGGTCGCCCGCAAGATCCAGGCGACCAACGAACTCTTCCATCATTTCGCGGGCACGATCAACACGCGCGAGAAATTCGAGGCGAAGCGCGTGCGGCTGGCGACCAATGTATGGCGGACAATGAAGAAGACGGATTCCCGCGAATGCCGCAACTGCCATAATTTCGATTTCATGGACTACACGTTACAGGAAAGCCGGGCATCCCGCCGACATCAAGAGGGCATTGAGGCGGGCCGGACCTGTATCGACTGCCACAAGGGCATCGCCCACAATCTGCCCGACGCCGCCTTTGAGGCATGGGAGAATATGGAAGCCGAACTGCAGGCCGAGGCAGGGGGATAATCTTTCGGACGAGCATTAGGGACGGCGGGTTTCCCCGCCGCCCCTTCAGCCCTTCACGCAGACGATCTGCTTCAAGGTATGGACGACCTCGACGAGGTCTTCCTGCGCCGCGATGACGGCGTCGATGTCCTTGTAGGCCATCGGCGTTTCGTCGATGACGCCTGCGTCCTTGCGGCATTCTACGCCTTCGGTGGCCTGCTTGTGGTCCTTCAGCGTAAAGCGCCGCTTGGCCTCGGCCCGCGACATGGCGCGGCCCGCGCCGTGGCTGCAGGAGCAGAACGAATCCGCATTGCCCTTGCCGCGCACGATGTAGGACCGGGCGCCCATCGAGCCCGGGATGATGCCCAGCTCGCCCGCGCCGGCGCGCACGGCGCCCTTGCGGGTGACCCAGACATTTTCCCCGAAGTGGTTCTCCCTTGCCACATAGTTGTGGTGGCAGTTGATTGCCTCTTCGGTCACCGCGAAGCCTTTGAACCGAAGCGCCATGGCTTCCAGCACCAGGGCCAGCATCACGTCGCGGTTGGCCCGCGCGTAATCTTGGGCCCAGGCCACCGCCTCGACGTAATCGTCGAACAGTGTCGACCCTTCGGCCAGATAGGCCAGGTCGCGGTCCGGCAGATGGATGAACATGCGCTCCATCTCGCGCTTGGCGGCCCCGATGAAATAGGTGCCAATGCGGTTGCCCACATTGCGCGATCCGGAATGCAGCATCACCCATACCTGGTCCGCGTCGTCGAGACAGATCTCGATGAAGTGGTTCCCGCCGCCCAGCGTGCCGATCTGCAGAGCAGCCGACTTCTTGTGCTCGATCGCCGGATGCTTGGCCTCGATCCGCTCGTAGCGGCTCTTGAAGGTCGAAATCCATGCCTTCTCGGACCGTTTCGGCAGAACGTCCACCTTGAACGACGCTGGGCCGACCGGCACCGCGGCTTCGATATCCGCACGCAGCCCGGACAAATTGTCCGGCAGGTCGTGGCTGTTCAGCGACGTGCGCACGGCCACCATACCGCAGCCGATATCCACGCCAACGGCGGCCGGCACGATCGCGCCCTTGCACGGAATCACCGAGCCAACCGTCGCCCCCTTGCCGAGATGCACGTCCGGCATGGCGGCAACGTGGCGATGCACGAAGGGCAGGGCGGCGATATTCCGCAGTTGCTGCAGCGCCTCCCACTCGACCGGCACGCCATCGGTCCAGGCCTTGATGCCCGCGCCCTTGGTTTCGATGTAGTTATAGCCAGCCATTGTTCTTCTCCTTCTTTCATTCATACCGCAATCATTCAAAAAATTTCCTTACTCGGCCGCGGGCGGCACATTTGCGATCTCGATGGCGACGGTATCCACCACGTCATCCGCCGCAAACGGGTCGCCGGACAGCAGCATGCATTGCAGCTCAGCCGGCGAGACCGGCCGGACAATGGAGCGTGCGAAACGCTCGGCATCGGCTTCGCGGCCCGGGTGGAACCGCAGGAACATCCGTCGGATCTCGTCCGTCCTGGGCAGTTCGAACCGCTCATGCAGGTCGATGCGGCCGGGCCGGATCAAGGCCGGATCCAGATGTTCCGGGTGGTTGCTGGTCATCACCAGCAGCCGCCCTTCGGGCGCCGCCACGCCATCGATGGCGTTCAGCAAACCGCTCAAGGTTGTCAGCCCCGCGCCCGACGATGTGCCGTCCTTCTTCGCTCCTTCGCCGGTGCGGCTCCGGGCGACCCGGATGGCGTCGATATCCTCGACCAGCAGGATCGCGTCCTGCGGAACCTCGGCGAAGGCTTCCATCAGCACGCTGTCCTGGCTGACCGAGGCCAGGTTCAGTGCATAGACCGGCTTGCCCAGATGGCTCGCCAGGGCCAGCACCACCGAGGACTTTCCGGTCCCGGGCGGGCCCGAGAACAGGAAGCCACGGCGGTAGGGGATGCCGCGTTCCGCGTACCAGTCGCCCGCCCCGAAGAACCAGTCGGCGTCGGCAACCATCCGCTCGGCCTGCTCGCGGGGCAGGATCACCGACTCCATCGGGCGCGGCCGCTTGCGGTAGGAAAGCTCCCAGTAGCCGTCACGCCAGTCATAGACCCGCACCTGCTCGTCCTCGCTGCACAGCAGGGCGGCTTCCGATACCAGCGCCCGCAGGAACTCCTGGCTGCGGCCGACCGTGCGAAGGTGGAAATGCTGGCGCAGGAAGCTGCCCTTCGAGTTTTCCTCGTCGATCCAGTAGCTCAGCATCACCGGCCGTCCCTTGTGCAGGAAAACATGCCGGCCTTCGCCGGGCACCAGGTCCCAGGCCTCCGCCTCACCGGATCGCCCGGCATCCGGGCGCCGATAGCGGCCCGACAGGCGCAGTTTGCGGCTGCGCCGGACATAGGGGTGCCGTGCCAGCCAGATCTTGATCCAGCCGAAACCCGGGTCGGTATTGTCCACTTCCAGCGTTACCGTGGCGTGGCGCAGGGCCAACCGCCACAGGCTGGCCGGAAATGCCCGTGCCAGATACAGCGCCGTCCCGATCGAGGACGCCGTTATCACGCCGATGAACATTTCGTTGTCGACGAATTGCGTCGACAGCCATTGATAAATCTGCTCGTACATAACTCGCTCCAGCGGGTCATGCGGACGCACGAACCCTGTCGGCTTCTTGCTGGAAACCCTTACGGTTTCCGGTTTCGAATTTTCAGGAGTGGTTCGGTCCCGTTGCGAAGGCCTGGCGGCCGCGGACCGTCGAGCAGAAGCTAGCCGAAGGCCCCGAACGCAAGACCGCCGCGCCGGCTAGGCCGGACGTCCTTCCTGTCTATGTTGCGTTCGCTCTTCAGCATTCATTGCTCCATGCGCTTGCGCGCGGTTGGTGAAGGGGGCGGCTTATAAGGCGAAAGGCGGAGCCCTGTAAAGACCCCGCCGAAAGAAAGACCCGAAATTTCGCAAATTGCGCCCTGGCTCGTAATATCCAGCACGAATTTCCTTGCAGGCCTGCCAGAAAATGTCCCGGGCCGTGGTTGCGCCGGTAACTTACTCTTCGATCTGGCTAAGCAGCCAGCGCGCATTCCGGAACAGCCGCGCATCATCCAGGCGGTTGGAAACCAGCTGGGCGCCCAGCGGCATGCCCGCCGGCCCCTGAAGGATCGGCAATGTGATGGCAGGCACGCCGCACAGAGACCAGATCGAATTGAATATCGGGCTGCCCGTGGCATCGAGTCCGACCGGCGCTTCACCCGGCGTCGCCGGTGTCAGGATGAAGTCGTAGTCGGTCATGATATGATCAAATACCGCGTTGTACATATCGATCCGGTCGATGGCGCTGCAGTAATCCACCGCCGTGATCGTGCGGCCCTTTTCGATCAGTTCGCACAGGACAGGGCTTATCTTGTCCTTGCCGTCTTCGTAAACCTTGGTCAGGTTGCGCGACATATCCGCCGCCATGATGAGGCCCTGGTCCTGGACCGCGTTGTCGAAGATCGACGGCAATTCCACGATGTCGACATGATCGCCCAGATGTTCGCAGAGTTCCCGGAACGCCTCCTTGGTGGACTCCTCCGCCTGGTCCCAGACCGGCGAACGGACAAAGGCAATCCGCGGTTTCGCCGGCGGATCCTCCGCCATGACGCTGGCGAGCGGGGGACGCGACCGGGGCCGCATGCCGGCGTCGTTTCCGTCATACGCCATCATGCATTCGCCGATCAGCGCAAGGTCGTCAAGCGATCGGGCGAAAACGCCCATGGCGTCGAGCTGGCTCGAAAGCTTCAGCACGCCATGGCGCGATATGAGCCCCAGCGACGGTTTGTAGCCGAATACGCCGCAAAAGGAGGCAGGGCGGATCACCGAGCCATTGGTCTGGCTGCCGACGGAAAGCGGCACCATGAAGGACGCCACGGAGGCGGCCGAGCCGCTGGAAGAACCGCCCGGTGTCCGGGTGGCGTCATGGGGGTTTGTTGTCTTGCCCGGCGAATAGAAGGCAAATTCCGTCGTGACGGTCTTGCCCATGATGATGGCGCCGGCGGCGCGCAACAGAGCGACGGCCATGGAATCCCGGGTAGGCGTTCGCCCGCTATACAGCGCGGAACCGCATTGCGTCGGCATATCGGCGGTGTCGAAGATGTCCTTCACGCCAACCGGCACGCCATGCAGCGGACCGAGTTGTTCGCCGGCCTGGCGGCGTGCCTGTGCAGCCTTCGCCTGCTCCAGGGCGTATTCCTTGTCCAGATGGATCCAGGCGCCAACCGTCCCCTCATGCTCCTCGATCCGATCCAGGCAGCTCTGAACCAGTTCTTCCGACGTAAGCTCGCCGTCCCGGATTTTGCGGGCGGCCTCGGTTGCGCTCAGCTGGAATGGCAGCATGTTCGTATCTTCCTCGCTCGGGAGTTTCTAACGGGATGCACCTGGAATCAAATGGCGCACAGGCTGTGAAAACCTGTGCGCCAGGCGATGGTGGACTATCAGTCCTTTTTGCGGATGCAGCTATCCCAGTAATCGTATGCGGTCAGGCCCATTACGAAAAGGGCGATAATCCAGAACGGAAGGCCGCCCCAGAAGCCTGCGAATCCGTCCGTAATGCCCTTGGCCAGGCCAAGGACGAAAATCGCGACCACCAAAGTCCCTATCAGTCCCGTAATCTTGTCAACAATAGATATTCAACCTTGTTGATTAGCGTTCGTAATCCGAAATTCACGACTCGATTCATGATTCGGCCGCTTAGGGGATATACTTCCCGAACAGCGCATCAGGCAGCCACAGCGCAATGCCCGGGAACTGATACATCATGACCATGCTCAGGATCACGATCGTTAGATAGGGCGCTATGCCCTTGAAGATGTCCATCAACTCAATGTCCTTTCCGATCACCCCCTTCAGGTAATAGGCTGACATGGCCATAGGCGGGGTGAGGAACGACGTCTGAAGGTTCAACGCGACCAGCATCGCAAAGAAATACGGGTTCACGTCGAACGCCGGCAGCATCGGCAGGAAGATCGGCACGAAGATGATCAGGATTTCCGACCATTCCAGCGGCCATCCAAGCAGGAAGATGATCATCTGCACCATAACCAGGAACTGCCATGGCTCCAGATT
>JBFFGY010000169.1:0-6395 GCA_041557215.1 Alphaproteobacteria bacterium | reverse complement strand
GACGTCTTTGCGGACGTCGCCATGGACCGCGCTGACCAGACACTGGATTCGCAGATGAAGCGGTTGGAGGGCGAATTCTGGCAAGCGCTGTGGGCAGTGGCGCATGGAGAGGCCACAACCGGACCGTTTGCAGAAGATTTTTCGCTGTAGCGCGCGCCGGAGAAGAGGGCAAAAAAATGGCGCCGGTTTGGCGGCGCCATAAGGTAGATGCGCTTCAAATTACTAATTCGTCATCAGGCGGCTGCCAGCACGGACTGACGCAATTCTGTGAGCTTCGGAATCAAGGCGGAGGCGCTGTCATCTTCGGCCTCCTCGACCATACTGATCGCGCGCAGAACCAGAGAACGCGCCTTAGCCATATTGCCTATGTCGCGATAGGTTTCGGCAAGGCTGGCGATACAGGCCGCCACCTTCCTATGGGCGTGCCCGAAGACCTTGCGGCGATAGGCAATCGCCTCGCGATAGAACTCCGTTGCTTTGTGGTGGTCGCCGTCGCCGCGGCAGAAATAGGCCAATCGCGAAAGAGCCTGATCGCTGGCCACTGCCGCCTCGGCCGGATCGATCTGGCTGACGACCCGTGCACAAAGCTGACGCGCTTCGTCATACCGCCCCTGGTTCTGATAGAGTTCGACCAACCTGTCGGCGATCTTCGCCACATGCGGGTGCGACCCGCCCATGGTCGATTCGGCGATGCTGATGGCCTGCCGATAAAGCCCTTCTGCTTCGCGGAAACGGCCTGACCTTATCGCCACTTCCGCAGCAGCATGAATTTTCAAAGGATTTGTGGAATCCAGATCTGGCATGAATCCCGGCTCCCCTTAATCAATTTATTTCCCTGACTGGCGGCCATCTCCCATCTACCCGGGACCCAGCCAACCATTAACAACTTCCCTGACCCTGGTCCGCATGTTCCGCCCACTCCGCGAACACCGACCAAAACAGCCTCTTTCCCTTTTGTTGCATTATTGCAATTCGTGCGCCGTTTTCAACGCATGAACCAGTCTTTCGCTTAAGAGTTTCTTAAAATTTACGGCAATAGAAAAATACCCGGCGTGGAAAATGATGCGCGACTGCCGCGGCTACCTGACCAACACCCGTCGCCTGTGTCCGATCAGGCCACCCGGCAATCAACTCCGCGTTCGAAATCCAGCGCCTGTTCCAGACCAGGCCATTTCTCGGGAAGTTCTTTCATATTCCGTTCCGACCCAAACCTGGCAAGCGCTCTGTCACACAAGCGCGTTTTGGGATGGTCTTGGCCATATTTGTTCCGGCGATACTCCAACGCCTTTTCGAATAAAGGCATTGCGTCAAGCGGCCTTCCGGCAATGGCGCAAAGGTCCGCGAGAGCCTGCAAGGTCCTGTCGCCCGATCGGGCGATAGCCCTGATGTCTCCGCCTTTGACGATTCGCTGTGCAAAGGCAACGATGTTCAATTCGGTCCGTCCATTTTTTTGGCAATGCGCCGTGAAATCACGGGCCACGATCAGCATGAAGGGATGACTTTCGCCAAGCGTCCGCTGAATGGCGGTTATTGCGCGCAGAAAGAGCTGTTCCGCCTGGGCATCCGCCCCTGCCCGCGCCGCCGACAGGGCGGCTGCATGGCTGTAGATCGGGTTGTCCGGATCCAGCCCGGCCGCCCATCGGAAAGCGGTCGCTGCCTCCTTGTAGTCCCCTGTTTCAAAAGCGCTCTTGCCGGCGCGATAGGCGGCCATGGATTCTTTCCCAGCACGCATTCTGCATCCCCCTTCAGGTCGAAATCGGCTAATGCCGTCACATCGCCCCTGTCCGCGCCCCAATTTCTCGTTTTGACATGCTCAAGGCGCACAAAACCACATCTGGATGTATCATTAACGAACCATTCACCATTTTTATTCCCGTTATGATTTTATTTTTTTCCTGCACAACCAGCAAAGATACGATCAACAGGGTCTATCTCCGTTGTCCGAGCGAGCGTAGCTTGCGGCATGGCAGGCAAATTCATAGTCTTGCCCCCGCAGGAGCCTGCGGCTAATGAAGTACGTAGACGAACAACCGGGCCGGATATAACCATGGCAACCGGATTACAGGGAGACACATGAAGACAGTCGGAGAATTTCGGCCGGCGCCAGACAGGGGCCCGCGGCCATGGGGCTGATCCTGGTACAGTTCCTGACGGGCCTGGCCAGCGCCGCTTCGCTGTTCCTCATTGCGGCGGGGCTGTCGATCATCTTCGGCGTGACCCGCATCGTGAATTTCGCCCACGGGTCGTTTTACATGCTGGGCGCCTATATCGCCTACAGCCTGATCGAGCGCGCCGGCGGTGGGGCAATCGGCTTCTGGGGGTCGATCCTGCTCGCCGCGGCCCTTGTGGGCCTGATAGGCGTCACGGTCGAAATGCTGCTGCTGCGGCGTATCTACCGGGCGCCGGAACTGTTCCAGCTGCTCGCCACCTTCGGCGTGGTACTGGTGGTGCAGGACGCGGCCCTGTGGATCTGGGGACCGGAGGATCTGCTGGGGCCGCGCGCGCCGGGGCTGGGACGGGCGGTAAAGATCGCCGGCCATTATCTTCCTCAATACGATCTGGCGATGATCGCCATCGCGCCGATCGTGCTGGCCGGTCTGTGGCTGCTGTTCCACCGCACACGCTGGGGCGTGCTGGTTCGCGCCGCCACCCAGGACCGGGAAATGGTCGGGGCGCTGGGCGTCAATCAGGCCTGGCTGTTCACATCCGTGTTCTTCCTGGGCGCCTTCCTGGCCGGGCTGGGCGGGGCGATGCAACTGCCCAAGGGCGGCGCCGACCTCTATATCGCCCTGAACATCATCGCCGCCGCCTTCGTGGTGGTCGTTGTCGGCGGCATGGGCAGCATCACCGGGGCCTTCCTGGCAGCAATCCTGATCGGCGAGTTGCAGGCCTTCGCCGTGCTGGTCTGGCCCGAAGGTACGCTGGTTATCATGTTCCTGGCGATGGCGGTGGTATTGATCGTCCGTCCCTGGGGGCTGATGGGCAAGCCGGTGACCGACCATGGGTCGGGGCATGTGGCCGAACCGCTTCTGAAACCCACCCCGCCGAAGATGCGTCTTGCATGGGTCGCATTGGGAATATTGCTCCTGCTGCTGCCTCTGTTTGTCGAGGAATTCACCTTGGTGCTGGCGGTCGAACTGATCATCGCGGCATTGTTCGCAGCCAGCCTGCATTTCATCATGGGGCCTGGCGGCATGGTCAGCTTCGGCCACGCCGCCTATTTCGGGCTCGGCGCCTACGGGGCGGCGCTGCTGGTGAAATATGCCGGCGCGCCGATGGAAATGGCGCTGGTCGCCGCCCCCCTTGTCGCTGGCGCAGGGGCACTGGTCTTCGGCTGGTTCTGCGTCCGGCTTTCGGGCGTCTATCTGGCCATGCTGACTCTCGCCTTCGCGCAGATCGCCTGGTCGGTCGTCTTCCAGTGGTACGATGTCACCGGCGGCGACGACGGCATCCTCGGCGTCTGGCCGTCTCAGTGGGCCAATAGCAAGATCGTCTTCTATTACCTGGTGCTGGCAGCCGGCGGCATCGCGATCTACGCCATGCGCCGAATGATTTTCGCGCCCTTCGGCTATGCCGTACGCGCCGGCCGCGATTCGCGCCTGCGCGCCGACGCCATCGGTATCGACGTGAAGCATCACGAATGGATGGCCTTCCTGGTCGCTGGGATGATGGCCGGCGTGGCCGGCGGGCTGTACGTGTTTTCCAAGGGCAGTGTGTTTCCCGACGAAATGTCGATCCCGCGCTCGGTGGACGGGCTGATCATGGTGCTGCTGGGTGGGGTACAGACACTGTCAGGCCCGATCTTCGGCGCCACGGCCTTCACTTGGCTGCATGACGCGATTTCACGGCTGGATTACTGGCGCTTCATCCTCGGCGGCGTGATTATTGCGCTCGTGTTGCTTTTCCCGCAGGGGCTCGGCGGTATCTGGCGGCAGTTCGAAGCGCGTTTCCACCGCCGGGACTTGGAGGACGCTCCATGAACGTCCTCGAGGTGATCGATCTCTACAAGGGCTTCGGCGGGGTGCAGGCGGTTGCGGGCGTTTCCTTCGAAGTCGCCGAGGGCGAATTGCTGGCACTGATCGGCCCGAACGGGGCCGGCAAATCGACCTGCTTCAACATGCTGAACGGCCAGTTGCGGCCCGACAGCGGATCCGTGCGGCTGAATGGCCGTGACATCACCGGCCTGCCGCCACGCGCTGTCAGCCGGCTGGGCGTGGGGCGTACCTTCCAGATCACGGCCACCTTCGGCTCGATGACCGTGGCGGAGAACGTACAGACCGCGCTGATATCGCATCATGGCAAATCCGCGGGGCTGTGGCGGCCGGCGGCATCGCTCTATCGCGACGAAGCGATGGCGCTTCTGGAACGCGTCGGCATGGCGGACCAGGCGGACCGGGCCTGCGGCGTGCTGGCCTATGGCGACCTGAAGCGTGTCGAGCTTGCGGTGGCGCTGGCCAACGATCCGGGCCTGCTGCTGATGGACGAGCCCACGGCCGGCATGGCGCCGGGCGAACGGGTGGAACTGATGGGGCTGACCGCCGGCATCACCCGCGAACGCGGCATCGCCGTGCTGTTCACCGAGCATGACATGGACGTGGTCTTCGCCCATGCCGACCGGATCATCGTGCTGAACCGCGGACAATTGATCGCCGAGGGATCGCCCGAGTCCGTGCGCGCCAACGCCCGTGTCCGCGAACTCTATCTCGGCGAAAGCCTGGAGGGGACTTGATGCAGGACTCCCCCATGCTGGAGATCAGCGGCATCAACACCTTCTATGGCTGGGCCCATATCCTGTTCGACCTGTCGCTGACGGTCGGGCGAGGCGAGGTCGTTGTGCTGCTGGGGCGCAACGGCGCGGGCAAGTCCACCACGCTGAAATCGGCAATCGGCCTGGTGCGCCCAGCCAGCGGGTCCATTTCCTTCCAGGGCGAAAGAATCGAGGACTGGCCACCGCACCGCATCGGCCGGGCCGGACTGGGTTACGTGCCGGAGGAGCGGCGCATCTTCACCGACCTGACCGTCGCGGAAAATTTGGAGGTCGGCCGCCAGCCGCCGCGCGAACGCGCCCCGGAATGGAGCTCCGAGGCGCTATTCTCGATGTTTCCCAATCTAGCCGCGATGCAGGGGCGCTCCGCCGGGCAGATGAGCGGCGGCGAGCAGCAGATGCTGACCATCGCCCGCACCCTGATGGGCAACCCCTCGCTGATCCTGCTGGACGAACCGTCGGAGGGGCTGGCGCCGGTTATCGTCGACCAGATGGCCGCGACCATTCGCGAGCTGAAGGCGCGCGGGCTGTCGGTATTGCTGTCGGAACAGAATCTGCGCTTCGCCCGCATGGTCTCCGACCGCGCCTATATCATCGAGAAGGGCCGCATCCGCTGGGAAGGCACGATGGCCGAACTGGATGAAGACGAAGAGGCCCGGCGGCAATATCTGAGCGTGTGACGGCTATTTCGCCCGCTCGCCCGCCCGTTCGATACGCAGCGTGGCAAGCGTCACCAGGGCCAGCGACCCCGTGAAGTACCACAGCCCGGCCTGCGAGGTCGCGTCGGCGAAGCCGGCGATCTTGGCGATCATGATGGCGGTGGCGATGATGAAGACGTCCGCCATCGACCAGCGCCCGCTGACGACAAGCAGCTTCAGGAAAAACCGGAAATGAGGGCGCTTTGCGTCGGCATGGTGCCAGATCGCCCAGGCCAGCGCGATCTTGAGCGACGGAAAGGCAATGGAGAAGGCGGCGACGACACAGGCCAGCAGCGCCTCCCCCTCGGACCAGAGTTGGCCGATGCCGCCGATAATGGAAAAGTCGTTCTCGAAGATCCAGAGTTCGGTCACCGTCATCACCGGCAGCGTGATTCCCATGGCAAACAGCACGACACCGGCGGCCAGCGCGACATCCATCAAGCGATCCAACCCCCGCGCCCGCGCCGACAGGGAATGCTCCGCACGCCACAGGCGCCGCAGCGATCGACCGAGACCCGCCGGAACAGCTTCCTTCTTCCGTTTCTTCTTCGCCACCTGCTCGGGCCCTTCCCGCTTGAATCCGCCGAATCCGTAGCATACAGGAAATCTGGCGAAGTTGGCGAGGCGCACGGCCCTCAACCGGGGCAAGACGCCGTTAAGAAATTCGCGCTATGATGGGTCAGGGAAGGAACACAAAAAATGACTGCATCCATCAGGCCAATTCTTGCTTTTGCGCTATTACTGCTGGCAACGGCGGTTAGCCCGGCCCGGGCCGACGAATTCACCGTCGACCTCGGCGAGCCGGGCATCCTGGTGCTGGACGTGGCGCCATACTGGTCGCAGGAAACTCGTTCCCCCGGCGACGGCCTGCCGCCGACCATCCTGTTGCGCAAGGACGGTGGCGAGCGTTTTGCCATGCTGATTACGCCGGT
>JBFFGY010000168.1:0-6457 GCA_041557215.1 Alphaproteobacteria bacterium | reverse complement strand
GACAGGCTGTCGAAAGGCAGGGTTTTGCCAAGCGACGCAGATACCGCGCGCAGGATGGCCCAGTCCTCCTTGGCCTCGCCGGGCGGGAAGACGGCTCGCACGCCTCTTTGCACCCTGCCCTCGCTGTTGACCCAGGTGCCGCTCTTTTCGGTGTAGGCGGCGCCCGGCAGGATGACGTCGGCGCGATGCGCCCCGAAATCGCCATGATGGCCCTGATAGACCACGAAAGCCTTGCCCAGTTTGTTCATGTCCATCTCGTCGGCCGCCAGCAACCAGACCGCCTCGATCTCGCCCTTGCCGGCGCCGTCGAGGATCCCGGCCAGATCGCGACCGCCCTTGCCCGGCACGAAACCGAGGTCGAGCCCGCCGACACGCGCGGCCGCGGTATGCAGGACGTTAAAACCGTTCCAGTCCTTGGCCACGCAGCCGGTGTCCTCGGTGATCTTGCGGCAGGCGTCGAGAACGGCCGCCCCATCGGCACGCGCCAGCGCGCCCATGCCAACGATGATCATCGGCTGCTTGGCCTTCTTCAGGATCTTCGCGAAGGCATGCTTGCCGGCGGCGATTTCGCCAAGCGTCTGCGGCCCGGCGCCGACATAGTCGTAATCGTAGGTCAGGTCGGCCTGCGGGCCGACGACCCCGACCGGGAATTCACCGCGAAGCCAGCGTTTGCGGATGCGGGCATTAACCACCGGCGCTTCCAGCCGCGGGTTGGAGCCGACGATCAACAGCGCGTCGGCCTCCTCAATCCCGGCGAAGCCGCTGTTGAAGATGTAGCCGGCCCGCGCGCCTGCACCATCCAGCGCGGCGCCGTCCTGGCGGCAGTCCATGTTCGGCGAACCAAGGCTCTCCATGAGCGATTTCAGCGCATACATCGATTCCGTATCGCACTGGTCGCCGGCGATGGCGGCGATCTTCTTGCCGTCGATGCCGTTCAGCCTGGCCGCGATGGCGGCGAGCGCCTCGTCCCAGCCAGCCGGCGCCAGCTTGCCGTCGGCGCCCCGGATATAGGGCCTGTCCAGACGCTGGCGGCGCAGCCCGTCACAGGCAAAGCGCGAGCGGTCGGACAGCCATTCCTCGTTCACATCCTCGTTCAGGCGCGGTATCACGCGCATCACCTCGTTGCCGCGCGAATCGATCCGGATCGCCGCGCCGACCGCATCCATGGCGTCGACCGATTCGGTCTTGCGCAGTTCCCAGGGACGGGCATGGAAGGCATAGGGTTTGGAGGTCAGTGCGCCCACCGGGCACAGATCGATGATATTGCCCGACAGTTCCGACGGCAGCGCCTTTTCCAGGTAGGTGGTGATCTGCGCCGACTCGCCCCGACCCAGCAGGCCCAGCTCCGGAACGCCGGCGACTTCAGTCGCGAAGCGGACGCAGCGGGTGCAATGGATGCAGCGGGTCATGATCGTCTTGACCAGCGGCCCCATATATTTGTCCTTCACCGCGCGCTTGGTCTCGTGATAGCGGCTGTGATCCCGGCCATAGGCCATGGCCTGGTCCTGCAGGTCGCATTCGCCGCCCTGGTCGCAGATCGGGCAGTCCAGCGGGTGATTGAGCAGCAGAAACTCCATCACGCCGTTGCGGGCCTTCTTCACCGTCTCCGTATTGGTATGGATCACCATGCCCTCGGCCACCGGCATGGCGCAGGAGGCGACCGGCTTGGGCGAGCGCTCCATTTCCACGAGGCACATGCGGCAGTTGCCCGCCACCGAAAGGCGCTCGTGGTAGCAGAAGCGCGGGATCTCGATGCCCAGCTGTTCGCAGGCCTGGAGGACGGAACTGCCCGCCTCGGCCTCGAACTCGATACCGTCAATCGTCAGTTTCGGCATGTCCTGCTCCTACTCCGCCGCCGCCGCGCCGCCGACCTGGCGCTGCAGGATCCTGCGCTCCAGCTCCGGGCGGAAATGGCGGATCAACCCCTGAATCGGCCAGGCCGCCGCATCGCCGAGAGCGCAGATCGTGTGCCCCTCGACCTGACGGGTAACCTCGTCCAGCATGTCGATTTCCTCGACCGCCGCCTCGCCGGTGACCATGCGCTCCATGATGCGCCACATCCAGCCCGTGCCCTCGCGGCAGGGCGTGCACTGGCCGCAGCTTTCATGCTTGTAGAACTGCGACAGGCGGGCGATGGCGCGCACGATATCGGTGGATTTGTCCATCACGATAACCGCCGCCGTGCCCAGGCCGCTGCGCGCCTCTTTCAGCGAATCGAAATCCATCAGCACGTCGTTGCAGATGCTCTGGGGCAGGCAGGGCACCGAGGACCCGCCGGGAATAATCGCCAGCAGATTGTCCCAACCGCCGCGCACGCCGCCGGCATGCTTTTCGATCAGTTCCCTGAGCGGGATCGACATTTCCTCTTCCACGTTACAGGGCTTGTTCACATGCCCGGAAATGCAGAAGACCTTGGTACCGGTGTTGTTCTCGCGGCCCAGCCCGGCGAACCAGGAGGCGCCGCGCCGCATGATGGTCGGCGCCACCGTGATGCTTTCCACATTGTTCACCGTGGACGGGCAGCCATAGAGGCCCGATGCTGCCGGGAACGGCGGTTTCAGGCGCGGCGGGCCCTTCTTGCCTTCCAGGCTTTCGATCAGCGCGGTTTCCTCGCCGCAGATATAGGCGCCGGCGCCGCGATGGACATGGACGTCGAAGCGCCAGCCCGAACCGCAGGCATTGTCGCCCAGCAGCCCTGCGTTGCGCGCCTGCTGGATCGCCGCCTCGAGGATATTGGCCTCGTGGTGGAACTCGCCACGTATATAGATGTAGGCGGTTTCGGCGCCCATGGCGAAGCCGGCGACCAGGCAACCCTCGATCAGCTTGTGCGGATCGTGGCGGATGATGTCGCGGTCCTTGCAGGTGCCGGGCTCGCCCTCGTCGGCATTGACGATCAGGTAATGCGCCCGGCCGTCCGATTCCTTGGGCATGAACGACCATTTCAGGCCGGTCGGGAAGCCCGCGCCGCCGCGGCCGCGCAAACCGGAAGCCTTGATCTCGTCAATGATGGCATCACGGCCCTTGGCGAGGATGTTCTTGGTGCCGTCCCAGTCGCCCCGGGCGCGGGCACCCTCGAGGCCCCAGTCATGGAGGCCATAGAGATTGGTGAAGATGCGGTCCTTATCCGACAGCACGGGGCCTACTCCTTCGCCTTGCCTGATTTAGCGGATTTGACGGTCACGTCGCCGGTCAGCACCTGCGGCCCGCCCTCCGGCGCCGAGGTCTGGCGGCCGGTCTGCGACCCCGATGCGGGTTTTTCGCCGCGCTTCAGCGCCTCGATGATCCGGGTCATCGATTCGGCATCCAGATCCTCGTAATATTCGTCGCCGATCTCGACGACCGGCGCGTTAACGCAGGCGCCGGCGCATTCTACCTCGGCCAGGGTGAACTCGCCGTCCGGCGTGGTTTCGCCGATGCCGATTCCCAAGGACTTCTTGCAGGCGCCGACAATCTCGTCCGACCCGCGCAGCCAGCAGGGCGTCGTGGTGCAGACATTAATCTGGTGCTTGCCGACCGGCTGCAGCTTATACATGGAATAGAAGGTCGCCACCTCGAGCACGCGGATCGGCGCCATGCCAAGAATTTCGGCGATGGTGTCGACCGCGCCGTCCGGCAGCCAGCCACCGTTCTGGCGCTGCGCCAGGTCCAGCAGCGGCATTACCGCGCTGCGCTGACGTCCTTCAGGATAGCGGGCGATGAAGGCCTCTGCCTTCTTCATGTTGTCCGCGGTGAATTCGAAACGTTCACTCATATCGCTTCCGCCCCTTACCTGTCGATTTCGCCGAAGACGGGGTCGATCGACCCGAGGATCGAAACCGAATCGGCCAGCATGTGGCCCTTGCACATGAAATCCATCGCCTGGAGATGGGCAAATCCCGGCGCGCGGATCTTGCAGCGATAGGGCTTGTTGGTGCCATCCGAGACCAGATAGACCGCGAACTCGCCCTTCGGGGCCTCGACCGCGCTATAGGTTTCGCCGGCAGGAACATGAACGCCCTCGGTGTAGAGCTTGAAGTGATGGATCAAGGCTTCCATCGAGTTCTTCATGTCGGCGCGGCTCGGCGGTGTCACCTTGCCGTCCTCGGTCATCACCGGCCCGTCCGGCATCTTTTCGATGCACTGGCGGATGATGCGCAGGCTTTCGCGGATTTCCTTCATGCGTACCATGTAGCGCGAATAGACGTCGCCATGCTTGCCGATGGGAATGTCGAAATCCATGTCCTCGTAGGCGTCATAGGGCTGCGCCTTGCGCAGATCCCAGGGCACGCCGGAGCCACGCAGCATCGGCCCCGAGAAACCCCAGGCCAGCGCGTCTTCCGCCGACACCGTGCCGATATCGACGGTGCGTTGCTTGAAGATGCGGTTTTCGTTCAGAAGGGTCTCGATGTCGTCGATCAGGGCGGGGAATTTCTCGGTCCATTCCATGATATCGTCGCCCATGCCGGCGGGCATGTCCTGATGAACGCCACCGACCCGGAAATAGGCGGCGTGCAACCGGGCGCCGCAAACGCGCTCGTAGAACGACATGATATGTTCGCGGTCTTCATAGGCCCACAGCGTCGGAGTCATCGCGCCAACGTCCATCGCCAGTGCCGGCACATTCAGCAGATGGTTCTGGATGCGGGTAAGCTCCGCAAACAGGGTGCGAATATATTTACCGCGCGGCGACGCCTCGATGCCCAGCAGTTTCTCTGCACCCAGCACGAAGGCATGTTCCAGCGACATCGGCGACACGTAGTCGAGCCGGTCGAAATAGGGAATCGCCTGCAAATAGGTCTTGTCTTCGATCAGTTTCTCGGTGCCGCGATGCAGCAGGCCGATATGCGGGTCGAGGCGTTCGATCACCTCGCCGTCCAGTTCGGTGACCATGCGCAGCACGCCATGGGCCGCCGGATGCTGCGGCCCGAAATTGATCGTCATATTCTTGATTTGGGTCTCGGCCGCCATCAGGCTTCTCCCTTTTCGGCCTTCTCGTCACCGGGCAACTGACGGGTCATGCCTTCCCAGGGACTGAGGAAATCGAATGTGCGGAAATCCTGCGTCAGGCGCACGGGTTCATAGACAACGCGCTTCTGCTCGTCGTCGTAACGCACTTCCACATGTCCGGTCAGCGGGAAATCCTTGCGAAGCGGATGCCCCTCGAAACCGTAGTCGGTCAAGATGCGGCGCAAGTCAGGATGTTCGGCGAAGAACACTCCGTACAGGTCCCAGGTTTCGCGTTCGTACCAGTTGGCCGAGGGATAGAGCGAGACCACGGAGGGCACTGGCTCGTCCTCGCCCACCCGCACCTTCACGCGGATACGCTGGTTATGGCTGATGCTGAGCAAATTGTAGACGACATCGAAACGCCGCTCGCGCTCCGGATAATCGACTCCCGTTACATCGACCAAAATCTTGAACAGGCACTGCGAATCGTCCCGCAGGAAGCGCATTACCTTGCGCAGCGATTCGGGCCGCGTCACCAGCACCAATTCGTCATTGATTAGCCGGTGCTCTTCAAGATCATCCGCAATCAAACCGGCGATATAGTCGCCCAGATCTTCCAACGCCTGATTCATGGGTCTTCCCGTGCTCAGCGGAACAGTGTTTCGGTACGGCGAATTTTCTTCTGGAGCTGGAGGATACCGTATATCAGCGCCTCCGCCGTCGGCGGGCAGCCGGGCACATAGATATCGACCGGCACCACACGATCGCAGCCGCGCACGACCGAGTAGGAATAATGATAGTACCCCCCGCCATTGGCGCAGGAGCCCATGGAGATCACCCAGCGCGGCTCTGCCATCTGGTCGTAAACCTTGCGCAGCGCCGGCGCCATCTTGTTGGTCAGCGTGCCGGCCACGATCATGATGTCGGACTGGCGGGGCGACGCGCGCACCACAACGCCGAATCGGTCCAGGTCGTAGCGCGGCATATAGGCATGGATCATCTCGACCGCGCAGCAGGCAAGACCGAAGGTCATCGGCCACATGGAGCCCGTGCGGGCCCAGTTCGCCGCCCAGTCGATCACATTGGCGGCCGAGGTCAGCAGATAGCCCTTTTCATTAAGCTCTTCATTAAGGGTGCGCGTCAGGTCTTCAGGCGTCGCATCCTTGCCAATCACCATACCGGCCGCGCTGTTATCGCTTAATCCCATTCCAGGGCTCCCATCCGCCACTCATAGATAAAGCCGATCAGGAAGACGGCGAGGAAAACGACCAGCGACCAGAATCCGAAAAGACCAAGATGTCCGTTCGCGACGGCGTAGGTATAAAGACACGCCAGGTCGAGATCGATGATGATGAAAAGAATTGCCACCAGATAGAACCGCACATCGAATCGCTGGCGCGCATCGCCGAACGCATCAAAGCCGCATTCGTAGGCCGACAGTTTTTCCGAGTCCGGTTTTTGTTTACCGACAAGCCAGCTCAGGACCGGCAGGACCACTGCGATTGCGACACCCAGTGCCAGAAACACCAGG
>JBFFGY010000167.1:0-6496 GCA_041557215.1 Alphaproteobacteria bacterium | reverse complement strand
GCGGCCGGCGCAAGCGCGATGGCCAATATCAGGAAGATGCCTGAAATGATTCCGGTTCTATTCATGATAGGGCTCCTTGGTCTGGAGTTTGTTCGGTCCCGTTCCCGTATGTTGGCGCACCGGGCACGTCAGTGGGGCGCCATGAAGACATGACGGCTGACTGCCCACAGCAGCCGCGTCCTCGTTTCTGCGGCGCGCGCCGAAAGCGCCTCGGCTTCGGATGCGCGCCCTGCTTCCGATAACAGCCCGGCGAGTCCGCCAAGGATGCCGGCTTCGATATCCACTCCCAGACGGCGCCAGGCGCCGTCCATGGATTCCGCCATCTCCAACGCCTGGCGCAGGCGGTCTTCCGTCTCCGACAGCTCGCTGCCATTCGCCCAGAGCAAGGCCGTCACATGCTGGGCCGCGGCTTCGCTGGCGCGTCGGGCCCTGTCGTCGCCCTTGCCGCATTCCAGCATCGCGTTACACAACCGGCCAACCTCGGCATTGCTTTTTTCTTCCTGGGCAATCCGGGCCAGGTAATAGAGGGCGGGCATGATGTTTGATGGGGGAACCCCGGCGTTGCGCTCGTATATGTCCCTGGCCTGACGGAGCAGCGATTCCGCTTCCTCCCGCGCATCCCTGTACAGAAACAGAAGGCGCGCGAGGTTGGTGAGTCCGGCTGCATTGAGGGGGTGACGCGGCCCTGCTGCTTCCTGGCGGAGGATCAGGCACTGACGCAGCAATATCTCGGCCTTGTCGATCTCTCCGCGGCTAAGGCAGTAAAGGGCGTAATTGTCCTGCAAGGCGACGCCCTGCAAATCTCCGGGTTCCAGATTATCCAGCGCCGCGATGGCCTGCTTGAAGGCGGCTTCGACGGCGTCGTCGTCTCCGATATCCGCCATCGCCATGGCGAGATTGAACTTGATCGAGGGCGTGTCTGGCTTACCCAGCTTGCGCTGCAGCGCATCCGCGGCGGCGGCCAGTTCCAGACCTTTCTCGGAACTGCCAGTCAGCAGGAACATGCGCCCCATATTGCTGACGGCGTGGGCCAGATGCGGGTTTACCCCGTCCGGCAGTTCCCCGAGGATCGCGATGGCCTGGCCGTATAGCCGCAGGGCCTCGTCGCGCTGGTCCAGGGCAGCGCTAAGGTCCGCGAGCCGGATGCAACTTTCCGCCAGCAGGGGCGAGTCCGGCCAGTCCAGTTCGGCCATCTCCAGCGCTTCCCGCGCATAGCCGGCCGCCTCGGCAAGGCGCCGGCGGTCCACGGCCTGTTTCGATTTCGCAATGAGGGAATTCCACACCGCCTGCCTGGCGGGCGTGCCGGACAACTCGCCGGCAGCCGACAAAAATCCCTTATTAGCAGCTTCCATACACAGTAACCCCGAGCAAGGAACGACTCTCGCAGGTTACAAAATGCACAAAAAACCAAAACGGTTGGTTCAGGCTGTGGTGATTTAACGGGGCAGCTGCAGATTCCGGGCAACATAATCCAGAACAATCGCCGCGCTGTCCGTTATGCTCAGCGAAGCCGTGTCGACCGCCAGTTCCGGATTTTCCGGCTCTTCATAGGGGGCCGAGATTCCGGTGAAGTCCGGGATTTCACCCAGCCGCGCACGCTTGTAAAGACCCTTGGGGTCTCGGGATTCGCATGTGGCAAGGTCGGCCTTCACATGAATTTCATGAAAAGAATCGCCTGCCGCGGCGCGTGCGCGTTCACGGTCTTCGCGATAGGGCGAGATAAAGGCCGAAACGCAAACGAACCCGGCATCGGCGAAAAGGGCCGCAACCTCGCCGACGCGGCGGATATTCTCGGTCCGGTCCTCGGGGCTGAAACCCAGGTTGGAATTAAGACCATGGCGCAGATTGTCGCCATCCAGAACATAGACATGGTAGCCCTTGGCGAACAGCGCGCGCTCCACCTCGACGGCCAGTGTTGATTTGCCGGCGCCCGAAAGGCCGGTCAGCCATAATACCGCTCCCTTGTGGCCATTGCGGTTTTCCCGCTCGTCCCGGTCTATACGCGAATGGACCTCGAAGATATTGGTTGCCTTTGGGTTCATGATTTCTTTCAACTCTTGCGGACCCGGCAACATGAATCGGCCCAATGGGTCGAGCTGCCGGGAAATCAGGTTCCGTATTTTCCGACCGGCAGCTTAGCCGCGCGATGGTTACTTAAAAGTTACGCATGCGGCGTTACCGCCTCATTTCCGATCTTCCATGGCTGCGATGCAATACACCGACAGCGTATTGGGTCAATTGTCCGTGCTGCGATGCAGCAGGGGCATATCCCGCCTTCTATTTGTCCTTGCGGTCCGAAAGGCTGCCGATCTGGCGTTCCAGGTCCTCAAGCTTTCGGTGCAATTCCGCCAGTTGTTCCTTTTCCCCCGGTGCGGCCGGCTCTTCCTTGGGTGCGGTCGGAGGGGGGGTGGGCTGGTCGCCAGCCGAGGCGGCGCCGGTGAACATCTTCATGGCTTGCTCGAACATGGCCATGTTTTGTTTGCTCATCTCCTCCATCTTGCCGAATGGGAAGACCGAGCCGAAGGTCTCGTTCATGTAACGCTGCATCTCCGACTGGTTCTTGTCGAAGGACTGCATCATGAACTCCAGATACTGCGGCAGCAGGAATTTCTGCATGCTGTCGCCATAGAACCCGATGATCTGACGCAGGAACCCGATGGGCAGCAGGTTTTCGCCCTTGGCTTCCTCCTCGACGATGATCTGGGTCAGGACCGATCGCGTGATGTCCTCGCCGGTCTTGGCGTCGTAGACCACGAAATCCACACCGTCCTTGACCATCTGGCACAGATGATCGAGCGTCACATAGCTGCTGGTCGCCGTATTGTAGAGGCGCCGGTTCGCATATTTCTTGATCGTAACGGGCGCATCGCCGCCCTTGCCCTTCTCGGCCATGATCCGTTCCATCTCGCGGTTATTTCGCAAATATTGCTGCGCAGCATAACAGAACATTTTGAAAAATGCTGCAATGCATAATTTTGATTTGCGATGTGACGATGGGAAGCCGTTGCCCGCGGATGCCGCCCGTCGCTATACTCGATCCCCATGAGCAATGGGAAGGATAGCGGCAAGGGCAGCGGCGCGGATCTTGAGGATCTGGCGCGGCGGTTCCAGGATCTGTGGCGCGACCAGATGGCGGCCACGGCTGCCGATCCCGAGTTCATGGAGATGATGGGAAAGTGGATGGCCGCCTTTGCGCCGGGTGGTGTCCAGACGCCGGGTGGGGGAATGTCGTCGGCCATGATGCAGGGACCGGCCGGCGCGATGAATCCGGCAGCCTGGATGGCCGCGATGCAGGCGGCAATGATGGGGGGCGCAGCGAAAGGCGGGACGCATGACGCAAAAACAGGCGCCGTACAGGCTGGGGCCGCGGCCGCTGCCAATGCATCTGGGGCTGGCCATGTGGCAGGTTACGAGTTCGAGCGTCGCCTTGCCGATATTGAGCAAAGACTGGGCCGGCTGGAAGCCGCAATTGAAGGCAAGGGCCGAGGCCCTGCAAAGCGAACTGGCCGCGGCAAATCCTGAAGCCCTGGGGCGCGCGGTTACAATTGAGGGATTGCGTCGCCTCGAAAAACTATTGACCGGCATAGAGCGGTACCGTCGCCATCCTTGGCGGCGCGTGCTGTCGGACCCGCCCGCGGTGTGGAGCGAGGGTTCCGGCGTGCTGCGCGACTATGGCGGCGTCGGACCGGCGGTTCTGTTCGTTCCCTCCCTGATCAACAAGGCCTATATCCTGGACCTGTCTGAACAGCAGAGCCTGCTGCGCTGGCTGGCCGGGCAGGGGGTGAATCCCTGGCTGCTGGACTGGGGGCATCCGGGCGACCTGGAACGTTCTTTTTCACTGGAGGATTATGTTGCCGGGCGACTCGTCCGCGCTTTTGACGCGGTGCAGGAATTGACCGGCGGACCCGTTGCTGTCGCGGGCTATTGCATGGGCGGATTGCTGGCGCTGGGACTGGCGCAGTTGCGGGCCGACCGAGTCAAGGGTCTGGCGCTGCTCGCCACGCCGTGGGATTTTCATGCCGGCGATGGCGACCGCGCCCGGGCGCTCGCCCCCATGCTGCCGCTGCTCGAGCCGCAGTTGGCTCTGTTCGGCGCCCTGCCGGTGGATATGCTGCAGATGTTGTTTGCCGGCCTGGGCCCATTCGGAATCCAGCGCAAGTTCGAGGCCTTCGCCGAGTTGAAGCCGGATGGACCCCGCGCCGCCCTTTTCGTTGCGCTGGAAGACTGGCTGAACGACGGGGTCCCGCTGGCAGCTCCCGTGGCGCGCGAATGTATTGCCGGCTGGTACGGCGAGAATAGCCCCGCCAAGGGAAACTGGATGATCGCCGGCCAAGCGATCCGGCCCGAACAACTGGACATACCGGCCATTGCCTTGATTCCGGGCAGGGACCGCATCGTGCCGCCGCAATCGGCCTTGGCCGTAGCCGATGCCTTGCCGTCATGCCAGACCTCCCATATCGATGCGGGCCATATCGGCATGGTCGTCGGGTCCGGTATGAAGAAGGTGGTGTGGGCGGTTCTTCGTGACTGGTTTATTGCACTGCAAAATTAATATTTTGGCAAGAATCAGGCCTTGAAATAGATAAAATGCCGGGTTATTGTGCAGATGCACAATGAACGAGGCCGCTTAGCGGCGTAGATTACAGGACGAGGGCCGGAGCCGCCCGGAAGGAAATCGGCGCTTCGCCCCGATGGAGGATTCCCTATCATGGCAGATATCGTAATTGCCGGTGGCGCCCGCACACCGGTTGGTTCATTCAACGGCAGCCTGAGCTCCGTTTCCGCTTCCTATCTCGGCGAGGTCGCCATTCGCGAGGCGATGGCCCGCGCGAAAGTTGCGCCGGAAGACGTGGACGAGGTCGTGATGGGGCAGATCCTTACCGCCGGACAGGGCCAGAATCCGGCCCGTCAGGCGGCGGTGAACGCCGGCATCCCGGTCGAAAAGACCGCGTTGCAGATCAATCAGCTTTGTGGATCCGGCTTGCGCTCGGTGGCCATGGGTTGGCAGGCTATCGCCCTGGGCGATGCCGATGTCGTCGTCGCCGGTGGCCAGGAGAGCATGAGCCAGGCGCCGCACTGCGCGCATATGCGCGACGGGACCAAGATGGGCGACATCAAGTTCGTCGACACCATGATCAAGGACGGGCTGTGGGACTATTTCAACGGCTACCATATGGGCAACACCGCCGAGAACGTGGCCAGACAGTGGCAACTGACCCGCGAGGAGCAGGACCAGTTCGCCGCAGCCTCGCAGAACAAGGCCGAGGCGGCGCAGAAGGCCGGCAAATTCAAGGACGAAATCACGCCGGTCATAATCAAGACCCGCAAGGGTGATATCCTGGTCGAGGAAGACGAGTATCCCAAGCATGGCGTGACGGTCCAGAGCCTTGCCAAGCTGCGCCCCGCCTTCGACAAGGAAGGCACGGTGACTGCCGGCAACGCCTCCGGCATCAATGACGGCGCGGCGGCCGTGGTGCTGATGAAGGCGGAAGAGGCGGCAAAACGAGGGGTCGTTCCGCTAGCCCGTATCGTTTCCTGGGCGACGGCGGGGGTCGACCCCGCGATCATGGGTACCGGTCCGATCCCGGCCAGCCGCAAGGCGCTGGCGAAGGCGGGCTGGAGCATCGAGGATCTCGACCTGATCGAGGCCAACGAGGCCTTCGCGGCGCAGGCCTGTGCGGTGAACAAGGATCTCGGCTGGGACGTCTCGAAGGTCAACGTCAATGGCGGTGCTATCGCCATCGGCCATCCGGTTGGCGCGTCCGGCACACGGGTGCTGATCACGCTGCTGCATGAAATGGCGCGGCGCGACGCCAAGAAGGGACTTGCGACGCTTTGCATCGGTGGCGGTATGGGCATCGCCATGTGCGTAGAGCGCGACTGACAGTAATTTTCCGGCGGGCCAGAAAAGATTTTCCTTGGTCCGCCGGCGAAGATTTCAGGGGTTTGAGGCGGCGTAGATCGACCCGGCCCCGACGATCGTTGTTCGCGAAGAGAAGGGCGCGGACGGCAGACAGAACAGGATATCTGGGGACAGGAACATGGCACGAGTGGCATTGGTTACGGGCGGATCCCGCGGAATCGGCGAGGCGATCTCGATCGCGCTGAAGGAAGCGGGCTATAATGTTGCGGCGAATTACGGCGGCAATGACGAGGCTGCCAACGCCTTCAAGGATAGAACCGGTATTCCCGTCTACAAGTTCGATGTCGGCGATTTCGAGGCCTGCAAGGCCGGAGTCGCCGCGGTTGAGGCAGACCTCGGCCCGGTCGAGGTGCTGGTCAATAATGCCGGCATCACCCGCGACGGCATGCTGCACAAGATGTCGCTGGAAAACTGGCGGGCGGTAATCAGCACCAACCTGGACAGCGTCTTTTACCTGACCCGCAATGTCATTGAGGGCATGCGTGAGCGCGGCTTCGGGCGCATCATCACGATCAGTTCGATCAACGGCCAGAAAGGCCAGATGGGCCAGGCGAACTATTCGGCGGCCAAGGC
>JBFFGY010000166.1:0-6560 GCA_041557215.1 Alphaproteobacteria bacterium | reverse complement strand
GGGGCCACACCGCGCGCCGCCAGTTCCCGGCCGATTTCTTCCGGCAGATTTTCCTGCATGCTGGACAGCACCGCAGCACGGCCGCCGGTAGCCTTGGCCGCGCGGGCGATCCCGTTGACAGTCGGCCACCAGGTGGCAAGGTCGCAGCGATCCTGGCGCGGGAAGTCGAGAACTACCATGGAAAGGTCGTAGCCGCCGCCCATCATCGCGGTGAAGGTATCGGCGATCTGGTCTTCCTGGCCCCAGATGAAGGTGTGATAGTCCAGCGGGTTGGAAACGCTGACAAGCTCGTTCAGCGTGGCCGCGACCTGGTCCCGGTGCACGGCCTCTATCGGCGGGAATTCCACTGCGCGGCCTTCCGCAAGGTCGGCCATCAGCGAGGCCTCGCCGCCGGAACAGCTCATTGAGCAAATGCGATTTCCCGCAAGCGGTCCCCCGAGGGACAATAGTTTCAGGGTTTCCAGGAATTCCGGGAGGGTATGGACGCGGGCCACGCCAAGCCGTTCGAACAGAGCATCGTAAAGCCCGTCCGGGCCGGCCAGCGAGGCGGTGTGCGACATGGCGATCTCGGCGCCCTTGATCGACCGGCCGGTCTTCAGCGCGACCATGGGTACGCCAGCCGCGCGCGCTATTGCAGCGGCCTTCTCGAAGGCGCCGATATCGCCCAGCCCTTCGATATGAAGTCCGATGGCGGTGACCCGTTCGTCCGCTGCCAGCGCCTCGATGCATTCGGGGATGCCGATGGCGGCCTGGTTGCCCAGCGTGACCAGATAGGCCAGATCCAGCGCCCGCCGTTGCATCGTCAGGTTCAGGCCGATATTGCCGCTTTGGGTGATCAAGGCGACGCCGCGTTCCGCGCGCACCCCGCCATGCTGGTCGGGCCACAGGGCCGCACCGTCAAGATAGTTCACGAAGCCGTGGCAGTTTGGCCCCATCATCGGCATCGTGCCCGCAGCGGCGACAAGGCGGTCCTGGCGCTCTATACCGGCGCCGCCTACCTCCCTGAAACCGGAGGCGAAACAGACACTTCCCCCGGCACCTGCCTCGGCAAGCCATCGCACCGCTTCGATGGTCGGCTCGGCGGGTATGGCGATGAAGACGGCATCCGGAATTTCGGGCAGATCCTCCAGCCTCTTCAGGCAGGGGCGGCCGGCGATCTCATCCCGTTTCGGGCTGACCGGCCATAACTCGCCTTCGAAATTCAGCCGGTCGCATTGCTTGGCGACGATTTCCGCCTCCCGGCCGCCAACCAGGGCTATGTTACGGGGCCGCAGGAGGCGCTGCAGGGCCGCCATAAAGGGCCGTGGGGGCATTCCGTCAGCTCTCCAGCGGCCGCAGGATCGAGCGCGAGATGATATGGCGCTGGATCTCCGAGGTGCCGTCCCAGATGCGCTCGACACGGGCATCGCGCCAGAAGCGCTCCAACGGAAGTTCGTCCATCAGCCCCATGCCGCCATGGATCTGGATCGCCTCGTCGGTGACGCGTGCCAGCATTTCAGTGGCGTAGAGCTTGGCCGAGGCGATCTCGCGATCGGCGTTCTGGCCCTGGTCCAGTTTCCAGGCCGCAGCGAGCGTCAGCCAGTCGGCCGCGTCGATCTCGGTAATCATGTCCGCCAGCTTGAAGCTGGTTCCCTGGAACTTGCCGATGGTCTGGCCGAACTGCTTGCGCGTCGCGCACCATTCGGCGGCGATATCGAAGACCCGGCGCGCCCGGCCGACACACATGGTCGCCACCGTGATGCGGGTGGCGTAGAGCCAATCGTTGGCGACCTCGAAGCCCTTACCTTCCTCGCCCAGGATCTGTGCGTCCGGCACGCGGCATTCGTCGAAATTAAGGTTGCTGTTGTTGTAACCGCGATGCGAGACCGAGTTGTAGCCGGGCCTGATCTCGAAACCCGGCGTGTCGCGGTCGATCAGGAAGCAGGTGATCCGCTTCTTGGGCCCGCGGGGTGTTTGCTCTTCGCCGGTCGCGATGAAGGTGATGACGAAATCCGAAATGTCTGCATGGCTGATGAAATGCTTCGTGCCGTTGATCACCCAGTCGCCGCCGTCGCGCCGAGCGCTGCACTTCATGCCGCGCACGTCGGAACCAGCATCGGGCTCGGTCATGGCTAGCGCATCGTGCCGCGCGCCCTTGCAGCAGGGGATCAGGTAGCGCTCGATCTGCTCCGGTGAGCCGGCGCACAGGATGTTGGACGGGCGCCCCCACCAGTGGTTAAGCCCCATAGAGGTGCGGCCCAGTTCGCGCTCCAGCAGGGCGAAGGTCAGGTTGTCCAGCCCACCGCCGCCAAATTCCTCGGGGATATTGGGCGCATAGAAGCCCATATCCAGTACCTTGTTCTTGATGTCCTTGGCGACTTCACTGGGCAATTCGCCGGTGCGCTCAAGCTCGGCTTCCAAGGGATAGAGTTCGTTCTCGACGAAGGAGCGAACCGTCTCCACCACCATGTTCTGTTCTTCGGTCAGCCCGAAATTCATGTTTCCTTCTCCATTCCGTCATCGAGCGACCTCATACTTCGAGACGGCGCTACGCGCCTCCTCAGCATGAGGACACCGGCGTTGGCGCCTCATGCTGAGTAGCGGCCCAGCCGCGTCTCGAAGTATGAGGTCGCACCACCGTCACAGCCTTCACCTCGCCGCCTTCCGCCTTGCCTCGTCCTCGGCCAGCACCTTGCCTGAGGCGATCTCGTATTTCTGCAGGGTTCGCATGATGTCGATCAGGCAATTGTCACGCAGCTGCTCCAGCTGCTTGACGGTCTGGCCGGCGGCCTGTTCCTGCGTGCCCTCGACCATGCGGTCGATCAGTTGCTCGGTCAGTTCCGGTGCCTCCAGCTTGGTCCAGGGCAGCTTCAGGGCCGGGCCGAACTGGTGCAGCATATGGCGCATGCCGGTGTCGCCGCCGGCCATGTGGAAGATCAGGTTGGTGCCCATGAAGGCCCAGCGCAGTCCTGGCCCGTATTTGATGGCGTCGTCCAATTCGCCCGTGGTGGCCACCCCGTCATTCACCAGATGCAGGATTTCGCGCCAGATCGCCTCCTGCAGGCGGTCGGACAGATAGCCCTCGATTTCGGTGCGCACATGCAGCGCATACATGCCGATCGAGCGGTAGAACTCCATCGCGCGTTCGATGCTGTCCGCCGACGTCTTCTCTCCGCCAACTGCCTCACAAAGCGGCAGCAGGTAGACCGGATTGAAGGGGTGTCCGATCACGACGCGTTCCGGATGCTTGCAGTCCGCCTGGATCGCTGTGGGAAGCAAGCCGGACGAGGAGGAGGCAATGATCACATTCGGGCGGGCGGCGGCATCCATTTGTGCATGCAGCTTGCGCTTCAGGTCCTCACGCTCGGGTGCGCTTTCCTGGATGAAATCGGCATCGGCCACCGCTTCCTCAACGCTATTGACGAAGGTGAGCGCTCCCGGCCTCACATCCGGCGAACCATACAGCTTTTCGGCCGCGGGCCGGGCATTGTCCAGCGATGCGCGCAGTTTCGTTTCGGCATCGGGGCCGGGGTCCGTCGCCACAACATCGATGCCGCGGGTGAGGCAGCGGATTGCCCAGCCGGCGCCGATCACGCCGGTGCCGACGATGGCGATCTTCCTGATCTCTGTCATTTCTGTTGTCCTGAAAGGGTCAGCGGGATTTGAGGCCGACTTTCTCGCGGGCCTCGCCGGGGGTCAGCGTGCGGCCGCCCATCAGGCGGACGATCTCCTTGGCCCGCTCGACAAGCTGGCCATTGGTCGCGAAGACACCCTTCTCGAGATAGATATTGTCCTCCAGGCCGACGCGGACGTTGCCGCCCAGGATCGCCGCTGTGGCCGCCATCGGCATCTGGTGCCGGCCGATGCCGAAGGAGAACCAGTTGGCGCCGTCCGGCAGCTTGTCGCGCATGATGCGCATGGTGTCGGGATCGGCGTCCAGCGCCCAGGGAATTCCCAGGCAAATCTGGTAGAGCGGCGGCGCGTCGACGAGGCCTTCCGCAACAAGCTGATTGGCGAAGCGCAGATGGCCCATTTCAAAGATTTCCAATTCCGGTTTGACACCCAGTTCCTGGATGCGTTTCGCCATGGTGCGCAGCATCGGCGGGGTGCTCATATAGACGCTGTCCCCGAAATTCAGCGTGCCGCAGTCCAGCGAACAGATTTCGGGCTGGATCTTTTCGACATGGGCCAGCCGCTCCATGGCGTTGACCAGATCCGTGCCCTCGATGCCCTTGGTGGGGTCGTCCGGGTCCGGCACGTAATCGCCGCCCATGCCAGCGGTCAGATTGATGATGACGTCGACGCCGCTGGCGCGGATGCGCTCCACGACCTCTTCATAGAGTTCGACACGGCGGCTTGGCTTGCCGCTGCCAGGCTCGCGCACGTGGCAGTGGGCCACGGCGGCCCCGGCCTGGGCGGCCTCAATCGCGGCGTTGGCGATTTCCTCCGGCGTAACCGGGATGGCGGGGTGCTTGCCGACCGTATCGCCGGATCCGGTGACCGCGCAGGCGATGATGACGTCGGCGTTCATTCTCTCTTCTCCCTCTAAAAACTGGCTACGGCGTGGTGGCTGTGAACGGCGCATGATGGTGGAATTTGATTTCCCGTATTATTCGTTATCCGACTGAGCTATGATAAATTCCGACATATAGTTTGGAGCGCTGATGGACAAAACGGGGAACGGAAGCGGGCAGGGGTCGCCGGTTCAGATCGGCTTCTTCCTAGTGCCGAAATTCTCAATGATGGCCTTCTCCTCGGCCGTGGAGCCATTGCGGGTGGCAAATCTCATCAGCGGGCGCGAACTCTTCCGCTGGCGGGTTTTTTCGCGCGACGGCCAGCCGGTCGAGGCCAGTAACGGCATGGCGGTGCTGGCAGAAGGATCGATCGCCGACAGCCCGCGCCTGTCCACCTTGTTCGTTTGCGCCAGTCATGAGCCGCTGGCCAGCATTGACCGCGCGCTGGGTGCCTGGTTCCGCCGCCTTGCGGTGGCGGGCACGACGTTGGGGGCCCTCGATACCGGCGCGTGGCTGCTGGCCCAGGCTGGCTTATTGGACGGGTACCGCGCGACCGTTCACTGGGAATGGCGAGATGCCTTCGCCGAGGATTTCCCCGAGGTCGATTGCCGCACAAGTTTGTTCGAAACGGACCGGGGCCGGCTGACCTGCGCCGGCGGCACCGCCGCGCTGGATATGATGCTGCATCTGATCGGCTTGCGTTTCGGCCATAGTCTGGCGGTCGATATCTCGGAGCAATTCATCCACGAACGGATTCGCCCGGCCGAAGACGCGCAGCGGATGGCGCTTGGCAGTCGGCTTGGCGTAACCGATCCGAAATTGGAGGCGGTGATCACGGCAATGGAGGAAAATCTTGAGGAACCGCTGAAGTCGTATGAACTTGCCGGGATTGCCGGTGTCTCTGAGCGGCAACTGGAGAGATTGTTCCGCCGTGCGCTGGGCTGTACGCCGACGCGCTATTACCTGGATCTCCGACTGCGCCGCGCTCGAATCCTGCTGGGACAGACCCGCATGCCGGTGATGGAAGTCGCTCTCGCTTGTGGATTCGCGACACCCGCCCATTTCTCTCGCGCCTACAAGGGCCATTTTGGGCATGCGCCACGCGAGGAGCGGGGATGATCGGGTAACGTAGCCTAATTAAATTATTTTTGGAAAGTTATCCACAAAAAGATCGGATGTTATCCACAGAAACGAAACAGTTATACACCGATTTTTCAGTAAGTAATCCACAATAAATTATAGTCAATGGCTATTTTTCTATTGCATTAAATTAAAATATCGCCGAATATTTATCTACACAAAGCGAGGTTTTCGGACCAAGCGGAGTGTGGACCGGGAAGCCGGAAGGTGGAACGGTTCGATAGGCCTCCGGGCCAGTCGGATCGGGATATCTGGAAGCGGAACGGTTCTAAGGAGGCGTCAGGATGTGTCCGCGAGGGCACGATGCAAAGACTTCCGCGTCTGAGCACTTGACGTCTCCTTTCCTTTTTGGGCTGCCCGCATCAGGGGCCCGTACCTTCAGGCTGCGAAATCAAGACATCCCTGCATGCGGCTTTTCGAGCCGTAGGTATGGTTCGCCATCCGGCGGGAAGTCGGTCCGGGTAAGAGTCAGTTTGCGCCGATTCGGGCGCGGAATCCCTCGATAGAGTTGAGATGTCCCTGGTATTCGGGTCTGTTGGTTATGATTTCGGCGGGGTATGCTGCGTTGAAGGCGGCTTCGATCGCCGCGGCCTTGTTGGTATCACCGGCGGCCGTTGCAGCCTCATGTTCCAGCAACATCGCTAGGAGATGGTTTGGCGCATATTGTTTCAATATGTCGATCTCCTTGCGCGCCGATGCGTAATCGCCGGCCGCCGAATGAATGAGGCCCAAGTGAAAATGGGCATCGGCATCCATGAATTCGACCCGTTCATAAGCCTCCAGCGCCATGGGCAGGAAGCGCATCACCTCTTCCTTGTTGCCCTGTTCGTCGGCGATCATGATCCGATTGAACAATGGATCGGCGGCCTCCCGGGGCGTCATGCTGGAAAGATCGACCGTGGGGGCCGGCGAGCGGGTTGCCATCGG
>JBFFGY010000165.1:0-6582 GCA_041557215.1 Alphaproteobacteria bacterium | reverse complement strand
CCTCTATATCCTCGGGCGTGTCCGCGGGCGCCACCGTAATGTCGATCTGTTTTTCCATGCCGGTTCCTTTGCGTGGGATATTATAGCCGCGCGGCAGGGCCCGGTAACGGGATATTAAGCCTGATCCAGCAGACTGATTCATTCAGTCAGGGATCAAGGAGAAGGACCATGCTTCATTATTTACGGTGGCATCGTCTGCCGGGCCGGCTGGGTGGCTGCCGCAAGGCGCTGGCAGGGTGGTTTCTGGGAATGGCGGCCTTGGCGCTTTCCGGCTGCATGGACATGGAAACGGTGGTGCGCGTCGAGGCCGACCGCAGCGGCAGGATTTCCGACCGGATCGTGATGAGCAACGAGATCTTCGAGATGATCAAGGGCATGACGCCAGAAGGACAAGAGGTCCCGCTGGTCAATGAAGAGGAATTGCGCGCCGCGGCCCATTCCTATGGCGAGGGCGTGACCTTCCTGTCCGCCGAGGGCATCGAGACCGACACCGGCAAGGGTTATATCGCCCATTACGCCTTCGCGGACATCAACCTGATCCGTGTCGGTCAGGATCCGGAGGACAAGATGCCGGGTGGCGGCGCCGGCGCCGGTGAGGAGGGGAAATTCACCACCTTTTCGATGCTACCCGGCCGTCCGGCCAGCCTGACAATCCATTGGCCTGTTGAAGAGGGCGAACGGGAAAGCGGGCAGGAATGGGAAACCGCTGAGGCTGAAGAATCCGGAACGGCGCAGACACCGGAGCAGCAACAGGCGGCTATGGCAATGATGAAGACCGCCTTCATGGATTTGCGCATTGCGATGCATGTGGAGGTCGCGGGCGAGGTCTTCGAGACCAATGCCACGCACCTGAATGGCAGCCGCATCACACTCGTCGATATCGCCTTTGCCGAGTTCCTGCAGAACGAGGAGGCGTTGATGGCCATGGCGGCCAAGAGCGAACAGAGCGTCGCCGGCATTAAGGAAATGATGGCGCTGATCCCGGGCCTGAAGCTGGAAATAGAGCCGGAGGTCAGCATCCTGTTTGAGTGAGAGGGTGTTCCCTGGGCGGCCTGCGACAGAACAGAGACGGCCCCATCACCCGGGAACATATCGGCAAAGAAGGAACGAGGATGGGCTTGCGTCATCGCTGGAAACAGTGCGCCGGAAAGAATTTACGGCAAGCGATAGCCTCGCTCTGCCTCGCCCTGACCGCCGCTGGCTGCGTGGAAGAAACAAGGGTGGTTCGGATTTATCCGGATGGTAGCGGCACGATTATCCGGTACCGTATGGTAAGCCATGAGGTCATCGAAATCCTGAACAATACGGAAGGCGCCAGCCACGATATTCACATCGCGGATCGCTTCAATCTGCAACAGGAAGCGCGGCGCTACGGTGAGAACGTGGTCCTTTCCGACATCGTGCCTGTTCAGACCGAGTATGGCGAAGGTTTCGAAGCTTATTTCGAATTCCCGGATGTCAATGGGATCCGCCTGGGCGAATCCTCACGCAACAGCGTTATAGACAAACATTTCATGACATTTTTCATGCAGGCGGGAGATCCTGCCGAATTGCTGATTCACTGGCCCGCCGAGAAGCGCATAACCCAAGCCGTTTCCCTTATCCATGGCGCCGCTGAAGGGGACGACGAACTGATAAAGTCGGCAGCGGATTGGCCGGAAGAATTCCGTGACGAGGCCATGGCGCAGATGAAAACGCTGATTGGAATGAAGTTCGCAACCTATGTCGAGGTGGTGGGCGACATCATCGATACCAACGCCACTTATGCGCAGGACAATTATATTGCCCTGGCCAATTTATCGTTTTCGGATGCGATCAAGATTGAAGAAGTCAGGGCGGCGATAGACCGGAATCGGGAAATGCGGCGCCGTCCCGACCTCGAGGAAATGAAAGAATTTCTGGCGCTGATCCCGGGTCAGTTGGTGGAGAGCGAGCCCGAGATATTCGTACGCTTCAAGTAAGCCCCAGGCAGCTTCAGCCCTTCCGGCGGATGCCGTAACAGGTCTCGAACTTCTCGAAGCCGGTATGGAGGTAATAGTCCTCGACACCCGGCGCTGAGAGCAGCAGGAAGGTGGCGCCGTCGCCGGCGGCCTCGCGGCTGCGGCGGACGAGTTCGCGCCCCACGCCCCTGCCCTGCCATTTGCGGTCCACCGCCAGGTCGGAGCAGTAGCAGCAGTAGGCATAATCTGTGACACAGCGCGATACGCCTATCAGCAGGCCGTTGCCATCGCGCGCGGTGACGATGAGATTGCTGTTCTCCAGCATTGTGGCGATACGTTCGCGCTCGTCCACCGGGCGGCGCGCCCCCAATCCCGAGCGCAACAGCACATCGATGAATTCGTCCGCGTTCAGGTTGTTCTCGATATCCCAGCGTAGCGTCATGGACATGTCCCGGCGTGAATTTTCGCCAGCCTATCAGAAATCAGCCACGACGCGCCATCGCAACGCCGATGAGGATCGCCCCTGCCGAAAGCAGCAGAGCAGGCTCCATCGTCTCTGAAAATATGGCGGCGGCAAGCAGCAGCGTGACGACCGGCTGCAGGAACTGCAACGTCGATATCCGTGCCACCCCGCCGGCCGCAAGCGCCCAGTACCAGGCGACATAGGCCAGCAAAGAGGAAAACATCGCCAGCGACAGGGTCGCCCCCCAGGCCAGCGCCCCGGCATCGGGCAGGCCGCCCCCCGCAAGCTGGAGGGCAAGAATGGGCAACAGCACCAGGCTGGCCAGCACCGCGCCCCAGGCGGTGACGCTCCAGGTTCCGATAGTGGGTGACAGCCGGCCGCCGGCCACGTAGCCCCCGGCCACTGCGAAACAGGAGGCCAGCGCCAGCAAGTCGCCATAGAGCGTGGCTTCGCCACTATCCTGTCCCCGCAGCAGGATCAGTGTCGCTTCGCCTGCCAGCGCCACGGCGACACCGCCCCACCACAGATGGCTGGGATGCCGCCGCTCCACCGCAGCGCCAATCAGCCCTGTCAGGATCGGCGCAAAGGCCAATACCAGCGCGGCATGCGCTGTCGAGGTGTATGCCAGCGCCATGCTGAATAGCAGGGCAAAGCCGATAAAGCCGGATGCGGAGGATATCGCCAGGAGCCGCCAGCCGGCTCTGTCCGCCGGCAGCGGCAGGCGCAGCAGCAGCACCGCCGGCACCACGGCCAGCCCGGCCAGTACCGTGCGCAATATGCCCACGGTGAAGGCATCTATTTCGGCCACGGCGAACTTGGTGGCGGCCGGGGTTGCGCCCCAGATCAGGATCGTCACCAACCCGGCGGCCCAGGGCAGCAGGGCGGCGACTGCCGCCGGACGCGCGCCCTGCCCTGCACTCATGCGTCGATCAGTTCAGCGCGCGGCGCGGCACCGGAGAGATCGAGCATGCCCTTTTTGCGGATGGCGGCCCGTCCCGCGATGGCGATGCGGTCGCCCCGGTCGCTACAGAACAGCTCGCCACCTCGCGCCGAGGCCTGGATGGCGTGGAGATCAGTCTTGCCCAAACGCTTCGACCAGTATGGAACCAGCGTGGTGTGGGCACTGCCGGTCACGGGATCTTCCGGAATGCCGGCGCTGGGTGCAAAGCAGCGCGAAACGAAATCTACGCCCTCGCCCGGAGCAGTAACGATCGTCATGCGGTCCGGCAGCGCCGACAGGGCGGCCATGTCTGGCGACAGGTCCCGCAAGGCCTGTTCGCTGTCCAGCACCGCCAGACAGGTTGCACCGGGAATGCGCAGCACCTCGGCCGGTTCGATGCCCAGGGCAGCGGTCAGCCCGTCCGCCCCATCCTTTTTTGCCGGACGCGCCGGGAAATCGAGCTCCAGCAACTCGCCATTTCTGCTGACCAGCAAGGAGCCGGCTTTCAGGCTGTCGAAACGAACCAAAGACGCGCCGGGGTCGAGAAAGGCGAAATAGACCGCCGCCGAGGCAAGGGTCGCATGACCGCACAGATCCACTTCCGTCGCCGGCGTGCACCAGCGCAGCAGATAGGACCCGTCGCCCTGTGGCGCATAGAAGGCCGTCTCGGACAGCGCCATCTCGCGTGCGATCTCCTGCATGACATCGTCTGCCAGCCAATCGCCGCGCGGGCAGACCGCCGCCGGATTGCCGGCAAGCCCTTCGCCGACGAATGCGTCGACGACATAGATATTGTTGTCCTGTTCGTTGCTCATGATCCCGTTCCCTATCATTTAAGTTTCAGCCGCGCCAGAACGGCTTGTTCGCTTCCTCGATCGCGCCCTGCCTGTCCAGTCCGATTTCGCGCAGCAGGTATTCGTCCAACCGCAACAGCTGGCGGCGGGACTTTTGGAGGTCTCGCCACAGCCGGAGACAATTCCTGGCCTCCCTGAAAGACAGCAATTGGACAACGTTTTTACCCAGCCTGATAGCACTGCTCATCTCAATGCCCTCGATATTTCAGTACATGCCTTGACGAGAGTGGAAACACATTGTATCGCTACATTATGCAGACAACCCGCACCGATATAACGTTCAATCAGGCTTATTTATCGTTTCAATCGAAACAATGAAAACATTGTCACCATGACAATATGGACGCCAGACCTGACAGACCGCAGCGGCCCGAAATACCGTGCGATTGCCGACGCCCTGGCGGACGACGTGGGTAACGGCGCCCTTGCCGAGGGCGATCGCCTTCCGACGCACCGCGACCTTGCCTGGCGTTTGGGAGTCACGGTCGGCACGGTGAGCCGCGCCTATGCCCTGGCCCAGGAACACGGCCTGATTGCCGGCGAAGTGGGGCGGGGCACGATCGTGCGCGCAACGGCGTCGTCCCACATGGCCACGGCGGTGACGGACATGACCGACCGGCCTGGGCCCGCGCCCTTTTTCACGAGCCCTCTGGGCGGGTCTGCCGGGGCTGGCGTCATCGAAATGGGCCGGAACTATCCGACAGACGCCGAGACGGCCGAGGCGATCGCCAGGGCGATGAGACGAATGGCAACGCCGAAATTGCTTGCCGAGTTGGGCGCCTACCAGCCGCCGAACGGCCTGCCGGCGCATCGCGAGGCCGCCGCGTCCTGGATGTCGGGTCTTGGGGTGGACGCCGATACACGCACCACACTGATCGCCAACGGTTGCCAGAATGCCCTGGCGATCGCCATGTCGGCGATATGCAGAACGGGAGACCGGGTGCTGGTGGAAGAACTGACATGGCCCGGCATCGCGCAATTATGCGCGTCGCTGGGTCTTTCGGTCGGAACCGTCGCGCTGGACGAGGAAGGTCTCCGGCCGGACAGCCTGGAAGCTGCCTGCCGACAGGCGGAAATCCGCCTTCTCTACACGGTGCCAACCCTGCAAAATCCGACCACCGCCACGATGTCGGAAAGGCGAAGGCTCGAGATCGTGGAGATTGCGCGCCGGCATGACGTGATCCTGCTTGAAGACGGAATTTTCGGATTCCTGTCTCCGGACGCCCCCCCGCCGATCCAGGCGCTGGCGCCGGACATCACCATATACGCCACCGGCCTTTCCAAGGCGGTTTCCCCTTCCCTGCGCATCGGGTACCTCGCGGCGCCCGAGCATCTGGTGTCGCCCCTTGCCACGGCCGTGAAGGCGACGATGCTGATGCCGGCAACGCTGGGCGCGCATCTTGCCGCCGAACTGATATTTTCGGGGGATGCCGGGCGCGCCGCGGAACGGCAACGCAGGCAAGCATCGGCGCGGCAGGGTCTGGCCCGGCAGATCCTTGGCCGCAACGCGGAGCTAACCAACAGTGACGCCAGCCAGGTCTGGCTGGATCTGCCGGATCAATGGACGGCCCGGAAATTTGCCGAAGCGGCGATGGCGCAGGGGATATCGATAAATCCGGGTTACAGCTTCATGCCGGCCCCGGAAGGGGAAGGCCCGCCCAACATACGGATTTGCCTGGCCGCCGAAAGCAGCGACCAGCGGATCGAGGACGGGCTGCGCATTATCGCCGATCTGCTGGCCTCGCACCCGTCCGAACCGTCGGCGATCGTCTGAAGGGGGCTATCGCTCCGGGTGATAGGGCGCCACGGTATGGACGTGGTTGAGCGGCCCATGCCCCTTGCCGAAACCGGGCGCCGACAGGATCGCCTCGCGCACATAGCTGCGGGCGCGGGCCACGGAATCCCGCAGGCTCATCTTCTGCGCCAGGCCGGCCGCGATCGCCGAGGCCAGGGTACAGCCGGTCCCGTGGGTATGCGGCGTATCGATCCTGGTATCCTCGAACACCTCCAGCCCATCCTCCGAAAACAGTACGTCGTAGAGCAGGTCACCTTCAAAATGACCGCCCTTGACCAGCACCGCCTGGCAGCCGAGCGTGATCATGATCTCCGCGGCATGTTTCATATCGTTCAGGGTATGGATCTCCATGCCCGTCAGGACCTCGGCCTCCGGGATATTGGGGGTCGCGATCGCGGCGTGCAGCAGGAAATGCTGGCGCACCAGGTGAATGGCATCCCGGTCGATCAGCGGATGACCACCCTTTGCCATCATCACCGGGTCCAGAACGATCGGAATATCAGGGGCGAATTCCATGTAGGTGTAATGCACCGACTCGATGGTTTCCTCGTTGGGAACCATGCCGATCTTGATAACGTCGGCGCCGATAT
>JBFFGY010000164.1:0-6596 GCA_041557215.1 Alphaproteobacteria bacterium | reverse complement strand
GGTCAGCAAAGCTCGCGTCCTTTCGCCGGTCGCCCGCCGCAAGCCGTTGCGCAGGATAGCATATATGGATTGGCATGAGGAGCGAGACCAGGGCGGGCAAAACCCGCTTGCTGTTGGAAGGCCACGATGGTGCAATGAGACCAGGCTAAGGAGGGAGACAAGAATGTCCCGGTTGCGATGGCTTCTGATCCTGTCGGTGCTGTTCTGGTCCGTCGCCGCGCAGGGTCAATCTCTTGAGAAATGTCTGGCCAATGCCACGATCGACTGCGCACTTGCGCAGGCGGTCATTGCCGCCAACGCTGCCGAAATGGATGGCCAGCGCGGCCTTGCCTACAGCTATATTGCGCGCGTCGCCGCGGATGCCGGCCGCTACGCGGATGCACGGCGCTATTATGCGGAAGCAGGCGCCATTAAACGAAGCCTTATCGAGGTGAATTTTCGCGAAGCGATCTCCGGTAACCAGGTGCGTGTCCATGCCATGATGGGCGAATTTGGCGAGGCCATGACACTTGCCGACGGCATTGCCGATGCAGTGGTGGCATCGCGTTCCTGGAGTTGGATTGCCCACGGACAGGCTGTTGCCGGCGACCGGCGCGGATCCGGTCTTTCGCTTAACAAAGCGCTGGAACTGGCCGGGGATATATCGCAGGAAAGGCTCGCCTTCTCGTTGGGCCTGATGGGGGTCGTCAGGGCGCATCAGGGCGAACGCGATGATGCGCTGGGCGCTGTAGAGGCCGCGCTGGAACTTGCGGACCGTTACGAGCCTGAGATCATCCAGGTGCGGGTGGCGGCGCTTGCCGCTGTTGCCCGCGCCGCGGCCGGAGAAGGCGAACTGGCGAAGGGGCATTGGCATCAGCCGAAGCGGGATTGGACAGGATGAAGCAGGCCGGCGCGCCTGCCCGCGATAAAGGCAGCGCCCTGTCCTATATCGCCTGGGCGCAGGCGCTGAGTGGAGACGGCGCCGGCGCGCAGGTGCGACTGAATGAGATGACCGCGCTGGTGCCGGAAGTCGTCGATCCCTATTATCGCTCGATATATCTGGCTGCCATCGCGCTGGTGCTGGCCAAGTCGGAATAGGTTCCACCATAATGCGCCTGCGCTTGACAAAAGTTGCATATGAAACTAATGGTCCGGCCTGCGGCGCACGGGCAAAAAACGGGAGAGAGCCATGAGCAAGACATTCGCCTCGACGGGCGATCTCGGGGAAAAGAAGATCACTTTTGCGAAGCTGGGCGAGGGCGCCTATGCGTATACGGCCGAGGGCGACCCGAACACCGGCGTGATTGTCGGCGACGACGGCGTCTTGGTGATCGACACCCAGGCGACGCCGGCCATGGCGAATGACGTGATCCGGCATATCCGCACGGTCACCGACAAGCCGGTCAAGTTCATCCTGCTCAGCCATTACCATGCGGTGCGCGTACTCGGCGCCTCAGCCTACAATGCCGAAAACATCATCGCCAGTCGCCTGACATACGAGTTGATCGTCGAGCGCGGGCAGCAGGACTACGATTCCGAATATGGCCGTTTCCCGCGCCTGTTCGACGATGTGAAATCGATCCCTGGCCTGACCTGGCCGACCATCGTGTTCGACGGCAAAATGACGGTCGATCTAGGTAACCGGAAAGTGGAAATCTTCTCCCCCGGCCGCGGCCATACCCAGGGCGACACAGTGGCCTGGCTGCCGGACCAGAAAATCCTCTATGCCGGCGACCTGGTGGAATATGGCGCGGCGCCCTATACCGGCGACGCCCATCTTGCCGACTGGCCGGCGACGCTGGATGCGCTGCGCGCCCTGAAGCCCGAGAAGCTGGTACCCGGACGCGGCGATGCCCTGATGAATGCCACCCAGTGCGAGGAAGGCATAGCCATGACCCAGGCCTTCGTCACCGACCTGTATGACTGCGCGAAGGAAGCCCGCGCTAATGGCCAGGACCTGAAGCAGATGTTCGACGCCGCCAAGGCCAGGATGGACCCCAAATACGGTGACTGGGTGATCTACGAACACTGTATGCCGTTCGACGCCAGCCGCGCCTATGACGAGGCCGGCGGCATGGAACGCCCGCAAATCTGGACCGCCGAGCGCGACCGAGAAATGTGGGCGAAGCTGAACGGGTAATCCGCAATCAATCCAGCATTGGAAGGCGATCGAGTTCGGGCCACCGTTTCAACGTGGTGTGTTCGCACTGGCGATACCGTGCGTGAAGCGCAGCAATCTCGGTCTTGTCGCAAATTTCCAATATGTGATGCCAAAGACGTTTTAGCCGTTGCGATAACACTTACTTGCGGCTGGTAAGGAATGTCGTCGCGGTCCGGATATTTGGGGTCAAACTGGGCCTTCCGCAAATTGCAGTCCCAGTCGCTAATGGTTTGAACGCGGCTGGTCTGCTTGCCGGTTTGCTGGAAAGGGGCAATCAGGTCGTTCCATATCAAGTGAGTCAATATCCGCAGCTTGGCAGCGCCGATTGTGTCGGGTCCTTGCTCACTGTGATAGACGTCACATAGTGTTCCAAACCACATGAAATCCAGCTTGGCGCCGAGGCTCTGGCTATCGCAATTTCGGTAGACCCAAAGCGGCATTCTGTCCGCAAAGTCGGGCTCGCACTGAGCAGCGAGACTCATCAAGAACCGGTCGCGTGTTTCAGCGGTGACATCCGGGTCGTAATTGCCGTCGTAACAGGTGCGATCCGTGCCATGCAGGACTTGGTATGATGCCCGGGCGGCATTCCGAACGAACATCTGGTTTTTGCGGGGTAGACAAAGCCCCATATCACTCCAAAACGGAAGCCAGCAATCCAGACTCAATAATTCGAACGCCTCGTGCCACGGCAGCAGCGCGTATGCACGGGCATGCCACTCATCGATATTTTCCATGAAAGGTGAGCCCTGTCGCTGCAGGGCGGACGGTGATTCAATAGATACTTTATAGCACGAAGGTCGATGAGCGTCCAACGTCGACCACGCAGGGTGGATACTCCAGAGCCAGTCGACGCCCCGCCCAGTGGGGCGTTGTCGCGTGCACCTCTTGCCGTAAGGCCCCTTGCGGCCTAATCTCCCGCGCCATGACGGGTACGGAAACAGATATCGACATCGCTGTGCTGGAGCGCATCAAGGCGGCCGTGGGGCCGAAGGGCTGGTCGACTGATGCGCATGAGATCGATCCGCTGGTCCGTGACCAGCGCGGGCTGTTCGTCGGCAGGACCGCGCTGCTGGTCAAGCCCGCCTCGACGGCGGAAGTGGCCGAGGTCGTGAGGATCTGCGCGGGGGCCGGCATCGCCATCGTGCCGCAGGGCGGCAATACCGGGCTGGTTGGCGGCAGCGTCCCGTTCGAGCATGGAAGGGAAATCCTGCTCAGCATGTCGCGCATGAACCGGGTGCTGGCGGTCGATCCGGCGAACTACACCATGACGGTTGAGGCGGGCTGCGTGCTGGCCGACATCCAGGCGACGGCAGAGAGGGTGGACAGGCTGTTCCCCCTGAGCCTGGGCGCCGAGGGATCCTGCCAGATCGGCGGCAATATCTCGACCAATGCTGGCGGCGTGGCGGTGCTGCATTACGGCAATATGCGCGAACTGGTGCTGGGGATCGAGGCGGTTCTGCCGGATGGGCAGGTCTGGAACGGCCTGCGCGCCCTGCGCAAGGACAATACCGGCTATGATTTGAAACAGCTCTTCATCGGGGCCGAGGGGACATTGGGTGTGATCACTGCTGCGGTGCTGAAGCTGTTCCCGCTGCCCAGGGATGTGCAGACGGCCTTCGTTGCTATCCGCGATCTGGACGCGGCGATCGACCTTTTGGCGGCGGCGCGCGAGGCGAGCGGGGACGCCGTGACCTCTATGGAACTGATCCCGCGTTTGGGGCTGGAACTGGCAATCCGGCATGTCGCCGGCGTGACGGACCCGCTGGACACAGCTTACGACAATTATCTGCTGGTTGAATTCTCCGGCGTGCGCCCCGAAGGCGGAATGGCCGAGAACATGACCGCCTTTCTGGAACGCGGATTCGAGGCCGGACTGGTCCTGGATGCGGCCGTGGCGCAATCGGAAGCACAGCGCAACGACCTTTGGCGGATCCGCGAGGCCATCGTGGAAGCGCAGAAATATGGGGGCGGCAGCATAAAGCACGATATCGCCGTGCCGGTGGACAAGACGCCGGAATTCATCCGCCGCGCGGCAGCGGCGGTGACGGCGGCAATGCCCGATATCCGGCCGGTAGCTTTCGGCCATATCGGCGACGGCAATATCCACTTCAATCTCACCCAGCCGGTGAGCATGGATAGGGCCGAATTCCTGTCCAATTGGAAGCGAATAAATCGGATTGTCCACGACATCGTCGCCGACATGCAGGGCTCGATCAGCGCCGAACATGGCCTGGGCCGTCTGAAACGAGAGGAAATCACCCACTACAAGAGCCCGGCGGAAATCGACCTGATGCGGAAACTAAAGACGGTGCTCGACCCCAAGGGAATCATGAATCCGGGGAAGGTGGTTTAGGAGGCGTCAGTTAGAGGTTAGGCGCGTATTCGCTTCTGCCGGACTTTCGCCAATTTCCGCCGGTAGGCGCGCCGTAAAGGTGCAGCTCTTGCCGAGTTCGCTTTCGACCGAGATGGTGCCGCCCATGACGGCGCAGAAATGGCGGCTCAGCGGCAGGCCGAGGCCGGTGCCGCCCTGCGCATTTGTGCGTGAAGAGTCGGTCTGTTCGAAAGCCGTGAAAGCGGTCTCGATCTGGTCCGGCGCGATGCCATGGCCGGTATCGGACACGGCAAAGACCATATTGCCCGCATTGTCCGGCCCCAGATTGCTGCCCTTCCGCTCTACATTCAGGCGGATATCGCCTTCCTCGGTGAATTTTGCGGCGTTGGACAGCAGGTTGAGCAGGACTTGGCGCAATTTCATCGGATCCGATTGCATCGTGCCGATATCCACCGGACACTCGACGGTCAGGCGGTTCCCGTTGTGGTCGACCAGCGGATTTACGGTAGCCACGACTTCCATGACCAGTGTCCGGACATCGAAACGCTCGACGATCAGGTCGGTCTTCCCGGCCTCCACCTTGGAAAGATCCAGTATTTCGTTGACCAGCGCCAGCAGGTGTCGCCCGGCCGCCCCGATACGTTCCAGGTCGGCCATCTCGGCGGCTTCGCCCCGGTCTTCCGCTTCCTCGCGCAGCAGTTCGCTGTAACCGATGATGGCGTTAAGCGGCGTGCGCAGTTCGTGGCTCATATTGGCCAGAAATTGCGATTTCGCCCGATTGGCCGCATCCGCCGCCAAGCTGAAATTGCGCAGATCCTCCTCCATTCGGTACCGGTCGGTGATGTCGTGGGTGACGCCCGTCATGGAAACCGGGTCACCTTTGTTGTCGAATGTCAGCTCACCCTGTTCCAGCAGGACCCGTTCCTGGCCGTCTGCGCGGATAATGCGATGTTCGATGTAATAGGGTTGGCCTTGTTCGATGGCGGCCCGGATCGAATCGGCGACGACATCGCGATCCTCAGGATGCACGAAGTCCAGGAATTGGCTGAAGGTGACAAGCGGCGTCGCGCGGTCCAGTCCGAAGATATTGTGCGTTTCGTCCGACCATCGGATTTCATCGGCAGCTATGTCCCACTCCCAGCTTCCGATGCCGGCTATATGCTGGGCGCGGGCAAGAACAGCCTCTTTCCGCCGCAATTCCGCATTCAGCCGCTCGGCGCGCCGCGTTTCCGACGTTAACTCTTCGATCAGCGCCGCATTGTCGAAGCCCAGCCGCAGAGAACGCAGAATCACGTCATGCTGCCGGCGGCCGAACAACAGCCCAAAAAACAGCAGGAAACTGCACATTACCGCGATCAGTGGGCCATATTCGCCACCCATCCCGATGGCGTTAATTGTGATCGGCAGAAGCGTCAGGATTTGGAATGCGGCGCAGACCGAATAGACTGCGGCCAGGATTGTCATGCCGCCAACCGCCATTGCGCCGAGAATGAAGGCTGTCAAGAACTGATGAGGCGGCGAACCTGGCGGGAAGAACAGAATGCCTGCAAGCCCCCATCCGGCGCCGAGAAACAGGATTGCAACCAGGTAAAGGTTGCGCCAATAGACGGTGCCTTTCTTCGGGTTGTTTTTCGCCTTTTTAAAGCGCCATACCAGAAATATCCGCGCCAATATTCCGGCCGTCATATAGCAGGACCAGCCGACCAGGGCGGTGAGGGACGCGGTTTCTCGTTGGGCGCAAACCTGTATGGCGCCGACCGTCAGTGTGACGACGGTCGCATAGGTCACGCCGGAATAGATCAACCGGACCTGTTCCATGAAAACCTGCTCGGCACCCGCGGGAGGGCTCCGATGTGACCCCTGCGGCTGGGCTGTGGTGCTGTTCATAAAATTATTGGGAGGTGTTAGGTTTTATGGGCCGGGCAACTTGCAGGTGATTATACGCCAGTATAAGTAGCTCGACAGCGCAAGGCCAAGCTCCTTTTGCGCCACAAAACACAAGAACCTCGAAGGACCATCCTTTGCACTACCCCATCATCGCCTTGTGGAGTCACCCACGGTCCATGTCGACCGCGACCGAGCGCGTCATGCGCGAGCGTGGCGACCTGCGCTGTTTCCACGAGC
>JBFFGY010000163.1:0-6613 GCA_041557215.1 Alphaproteobacteria bacterium | reverse complement strand
CAGCACTGTGGCCAGCAGTGCGGAAAAGGGAACCTGAAGCTGGACCGCGATCGCCGCGGTCGAGGCGTCGACGGTCTTCAGGCCGGTGAACATCATGGAAAAATGCGCCGCGCCCAGCGTCACGGACAGGGCCGCCACCTCTTTCATCCGGCCGCGCGGCATGATCACGAAGGGCACCAGCAGGACAGCGCTCAAGGCAAAGCGCAGCCCCATCATGAAGATCGGCGGCAATTCCTCCAGCCCGGTCTTGGCGACCACGAAATTGTAGCCCCAGATGACCATGACGAAGATGGCAAGGGCGCTGTCGCCCAGGCCGAGGCCGCCGGGCGCCGCCGGCGAGCCTCGCTTGTTGCCGGACATCAGCGGATGCCCCGCTCTTTGCTGATGATATCCCAGGCGTGGTTGATCGCCGCCAGGCGCTCGTTGGCAAGTTGCACGAATTCCTCGGGCATGCCCTGTGCGGTCAGGGCATCCGGATGGTTTTCGCGCACCAGCTTGCGATAGGCGGATTTCAGTTCATCGTCCGCCATGTCGCGGCTGACGCCCAATACGCTCCAGGGGTCGGCCTCGCCGCGGCTGGGACGGATCGAGGTGACGCGCTCGAAGGCATGGTCGTCCAACCCGAAGATTTCGGCCACGTTGGCCAGGAATTCATGTTCGTTGGGATGCACGTTTCCGTCGGCGCGGGCCACGTAAGCAAGGCAGTAGAGCAGTTCCTCCAGCACCGCCGGATTGTCCCGGAACATGCCCGCCACCTGCTTGGCATAGGCCTCGTAACCGCGGTGGTCCTTGCGGGCCTGGTCGAAGATCCGCCCGACATTCTTTATCTCATGGGGAGGAATCTTGAAGACGCGCTTGAAGGCCTCCACCTCGTCGCGCGTAACGACACCGTCGGCTTTGGCCAGCTTGGCCCCCAGCGCGATGATGGCGATGGTGAAGGCGATGGATTTTGTCTGGTCGCCGTCTTTCCCCCGGCGCATGGAATCCACGGCATGGCCGGCCACCGCGCCGATCAACGCCCCCAGCGGCCCGCCCAGCGCAAACCCGGCCGCGCCGCCGAGAATCTTTCCCCATATGCTCATGGTTCCTGTTTAGCCCTTCGCCACCGGAGGGCGCAAGAGAAGGCAACACAAAATAGCGGGTAACCACCACATCAAAACGTTGACAATTTACCGATAAATTATAAAACTGCGCAGCATTCAATTTGGGCATGGTCGAGGGAGTAAGGGCATGAACGAGACGGGCGCGGCGCCGAGCTGGCAGTTCTGGGTGGACCGGGGCGGCACCTTCACCGATATCGTGGCAAAGCGGCCGGACGGCGGGCTGGTTACGCACAAACTCTTGTCCGAAAACCCCGAGAACTATCGCGATGCCGCGGTGCAGGGCGTGCGCGACCTGTTGGGCCTGGCCAAGGATGCCGCGATCCCGGCCGAGGCCATCGATGCCATCAAGATGGGCACGACCGTCGCCACCAACGCCCTGCTGGAGCGCAAGGGCGAGCGCACCCTGCTGGCCATCACCAAGGGTTTCAGGGATGCGCTGCGCATCGGCTATCAGGCCCGCCCGCGCCTGTTCGACCGCCATGTGGTGCTGCCCGAACTGCTGTACGAAGATGTCGTGGAAGTCGAAGAGCGCATGGCGAACGACGGCAACGTGGTGACACCGCTCGACCGCGAGGCCACGCGCACCGCGCTGCAGGCGGCTTACGACAGGGGCTATCGCGCCATCGCCATCGTCTTCATGCATGGCTACCGCTATACCGAGCACGAACGCGCCGTGGCAGAAATTGCACGAGAAATCGGTTTCCCACAGGTCTCCACCAGCCACGAGACCAGCCCGCTGATCAAACTGGTCGGACGTGGCGATACCACGGTGGTCGATGCCTATCTGTCGCCGATCCTGCGGCGCTATGTCGACCAGGTCGCCGAACAGGTTGGGGACGTACGGCTGATGTTCATGCAGTCCAGCGGCGGCCTGACCGATGCCCGCATGTTCCAGGGTAAGGACTCTATCCTGTCCGGACCGGCCGGCGGTATCGTCGGCGGCGTACGTACGGCCCAGCGCGCCGGATTCGACAAGCTGATCACCTTCGACATGGGCGGCACCTCCACAGATGTTGCCCATTACGACGGCGAATACGAACGGGCCTTCGATACGCTGGTCGCGGGCGTACGCATGCGCGCACCGATGATGCGGATCCATACGGTTGCGGCCGGCGGAGGCTCGATCTGTTTCTTCGACGGCGCGCGCTATCGCGTCGGACCGGAATCGGCCGGCGCCAATCCGGGGCCGGCGAGCTATCGCCGCGGCGGGCCGCTGACGGTGACCGACTGCAACGTCATGCTGGGCAAGCTGCAGCCCGACTTCTTCCCGCGCGTGTTCGGACCGCACCAGGACGAGGCCCTGGATGCCGATGTCGTGCGCGAAAAATTCGCGACCTTGGCCGAAGAGATCAAGGCGGCTACTGGCAATTCACGTACGGCGGTCGAGGTCGCCGACGGCTTCCTGAAGATCGCGGTGGAAAACATGGCCAACGCGATCAAGAAGATTTCGGTCCAGCGCGGCTACGACGTGACCGAATATACGCTCTGCAGTTTCGGTGGCGCCGGCGGGCAGCATGCCTGCCTGGTGGCCGACGCGCTGGGCATGAAGAAGGTCTATCTGCATCCCTTCGCCGGCGTGTTGTCGGCCTACGGCATGGGGCTGGCCGACGTGCGGGCACTGCGCGAGAAGTCGGTCGAGGAGCGGCTGGTCGAGGGGTTGGTGCCCAGGCTGGAGGAGGTGCTGGGCGAACTTACCGCGGAAGCGGACGGGGAACTGGCCCGCCAGCAGATTCCGCAAGCGCGCCGCAGCATGCTGCGGCGGCTGCATCTGAAATACGAGGGCACGGACACCGCGATCGAGGTCGAATATGGCCCGGTCGGGCGCATGAAGGACGAGTTCGAGACCGCCCACCGTCAGCGTTACGGCTTCGTCATGGCCGAGAAGGCGCTGGTGGTGGAGACTGCCGCGGTGGAGGCGATCGGCGCGACCGGTGACGTCAATGAGGGTACGGCCAGTGTCGCTCCGTCGCAGGGCGACGGCGCCAAGGCGTTGGCAACCGTGCGCAGCTATATGGCCGGCGAAGAGCGCGACGCGCCGATTTACGACCGCGCCGACATGATCGCCGGCCAGAAGATCAACGGTCCGGCCATCATCCGCGAGCCGACCGCGACCACCGTGATCGAGCCCGGCTGGCAGGCCGAGATGAATGCCGGCGGCGACCTGGTGCTGACCCGTGTCGTGCCGCTGCCCAAGCGCGAGGCGATCGGCACCTCGGTCGATCCGGTGATGCTGGAGGTCTTCAACAACCTCTTTATGTCGATCGCCGAGCAGATGGGGTTCACCCTGCAGAACACGGCCTATTCGGTGAATATCAAGGAGCGCGTGGATTTCTCCTGCGCGATCTTCGACAATGACGGCTCGCTGATCGCCAACGCGCCGCATATGCCGGTGCATCTGGGCTCGATGGGCGAAAGCATCCGCGCGGTGATCCGCAACAATGAGGGCAGTATCAGGCCCGGCAATGTCTATATGCTGAACGCGCCCTATAACGGCGGCACGCATCTGCCGGACATCACCATTGTGACCCCGGTTTTCGACGAGGCCGGCAAGGAGATCCTGTTCTATGTCGGCGCGCGCGGCCATCACGCCGATATCGGCGGGCTGACCCCCGGCTCGATGCCGCCGGGCAGCCGGGTGGTTGAAGAGGAAGGCGTTCTGGTCGACAATTTCCTGCTGATCGACCAGGGCGAGTTCCAGGAGAAGGCGCTGTACGAGTTGCTGGCCTCGGGCCAGTATCCGGCGCGCAATCCGGACCAGAACGTGGCCGATATCAAGGCGCAGATCGCCGCCAACGAAAAGGGTGTGTCGGAACTGCGCCGCATGGTGGCCCATTTCGGGCTGGATGTCGTACGCGCCTATATGGGGCACGTACAGGACAATGCGGAGGAATCCGTGCGCCGCGTCATCGACGTGCTGAAGGACGGCGAATTCACCTACCCGCTGGATAATGGCGCGCAGGTCCATGTGTCGATCACCATCGACAAGGAAAAGCGTAGCGCCAAGGTCGATTTCACCGGGTCCAGCGACCAGTTGGAGAACAATTTCAACGCGCCCAGCGCGATCTGCCGCGCCGCGGTGCTCTATGTCTTCCGCACGCTGGTGGAAGACGACATCCCGATGAACGAGGGATGCATGAAGCCGATCGAATTGATTATCCCCGACGGCTCGATGCTGGCGCCGCGCTATCCGGCCTCGGTGGTGGCGGGCAATGTGGAAACCTCGCAGGTCATCACCGACACGCTCTATGGCGCGCTCGGCGTGATGGCTGCGGCGCAGGGCACCATGAACAACACCACTTTCGGCAACGACCGCTACCAGTATTATGAAACCATCGCCGGCGGATCCGGCGCCGGGCCCGATTTCGATGGCACCGACGCGGTCCATACCCATATGACGAACAGCCGCCTGACCGACCCGGAAGTGCTGGAGATGCGCTTCCCCGTCCGGCTGGAAAGCTATGAAATCCGCCGGGGCAGCGGCGGGAATGGCCGGCATCGCGGCGGCGACGGAGCGATCCGCAAGCTCCGTTTCCTGGAGGAGATGACGATTTCGATCCTGTCCAACCACCGGATCGTGCCGCCCTACGGCATGGCCGGCGGCGAACCCGGCATGCTGGGCCGTAACTGGATCGAACGCACCGACGGCACGATCGTTGAGATGACCGGAACCGATAGCAACCCGATCCATCCCGGCGACCTGTGGGTGCTGGAAACGCCCGGCGGCGGCGGCTATGGTGAGCCCGCGGAGGAAACACAGCCGGCTGCGGCGGAATAGGGGGCAGGGCAATGTCGAGGAAAACGCGCGGCGACGGCGGCAAGATCGTTTCCTCTTCCCATCTGGCCGATGGCGGCGCGCCGACGCTGAGCGAGTTCGAATATGGGCTGATCATCGCCGGCAACGCCTTCGACCGCTGGATCGTGCGATGCATGGCGGCGGCCGGCTATCCGGATTTCAACGCGCTCGACGTCAAGGTCCTCCATTCGGCAAACCATCGCGCCCGCGACAAGCGACTGGCCGATATCTGTTTCGTCCTCAATATCGAGGACGCGCATCTGGTGAACTATGCGCTGAAGAAGCTGGTCAAGGCGGGGCTGGTGGAGGCGGAAAAGCGCGGCAAGGAGACCCTTTACCGCACGAGTCCCGAGGGCGCCGAGGCCTGCCGGCGTTATCGCGAGGTGCGGGAACCCTGCCTGGTGGAGACCGTCAAGGCGCTGGGCAATTTCGACGAGGACGAAATCGCCGCCGTTGCCCGCTTCCTGCGCGCGCTCTCGGGCCTTTACGACCAGGCCGCGCGGGCTGCCACCAGCCTGTAGTGCGGCCCCCGTAAAATCACCTTCAATAAGCGGTGAGCAGTTAAGGTTCTGGCAACAAATCTTCGCTATATCGCAGCGTTCCAGTCGAAGACCGAGAACGGAAGGGCCACTGCAAATGGACAATCTGAAAACGCGCCGCACCATGATCCGCTGGACGATGCTGGGCGCCGCCGCGGCCGCTCTGGCGGCCTACCACAAGCCCTACCACATCGCGCCGGGTCAGATTCGCCGGCAAACGACACCGGCCGCAACCGGTGCCGCCCCCGGGCAGGCCAAGAAAAAATAGTGAATTCAATAGGCTTGGGCTAGCTGGCGATCAGCTCCCGCAGGAAGCCGGCCTCAATTTCCAGTTCCTCGAGCCGGTTCTTAACGACGTCGCCGATGCTGACCAGGCCGATCATTTTTTCGCCCTGCACAACAGGCAGATGGCGGACCCTGCGGTCGGTCATCAGCGCCATGCATTTCTGAACGGTATCCTCGGGCTCGCAGGTTAATACCTCGCGCGTCATCAATGCGCTGACGGGCTTTTCCAGCAGGCCGGTTCGCTTTGTCGGATCGGCCATTGTGTTGACGATATCCCGCTCCGACAGAATGCCCAGGACGTCGCTGCCGTCACTGCTGACCACGACAGCGCCAATCCGCGCCCGTTTCAATATCTTGGCGGCTTCGCTCACCGTTGTTTCCGGTGTTACCGTAACCACCTTTGCGCCCTTCGATTTGATAATCGCTTCCACATTCATTACCCGACACTCCCAAAGTTGTGGGACCCGCAGAAATTCGCGAACAAAAAAAAGAAATTTTATCATAAATGCGAGTCAAGTTCGATAATTTTTGTTTAATGCCCTTAAGGTGCGGAAGCGTTCTGCAGCATACCCATAAAGGCCCGCGACTGAATGAACCGTATAAATCCAGCCCCATGGATGGCGGTTAACTGGGGTATAGTCTTTTCGGTGCCGGGGCCGTATATCATCTGCGACGAACAATTCAGAGGCTGGTGACATGAAAGTTGAATGGCTGCCGGAGCAGAAGATCCCCGTACCGAACGAACTGGCGGCGGCGCTGGGCGTGCTTCTGGGCGATCGGATGACGACCTCCGCGGCGGTGTGCGAACAGCACGGCAAGGGCGAAGGGCCGTATTCGGCAATGCCGCCCGACATCGTCTGTTTTGCCGAATCCACCGAGGAGGTCTCGGCCAT
>JBFFGY010000162.1:0-6621 GCA_041557215.1 Alphaproteobacteria bacterium | reverse complement strand
GCCGGGCGGAATTCCTGTTCTTCTCGACCGACGGCAGTGCGGCCCTGTGGCAAGTCTGGAAATGGCCCTTTGCCATTCGTTACAGCCGTCTGTTCGACGGCGTTAACTGACCGGCACGGTCCGTCGTACCGATGCGGGATCTGACCGAACTTCTGGACTATGAATTCGCCGATCCGGATCTGGCCGGGATCGCCCTGACCCATCGCAGCGCCGCGGGCCGTGGCGAGGCCACCTATGAGCGCCTGGAATTCCTCGGAGACCGCGTGCTTGCGTTGGTGATAGCCGATCTTCTGCTCGAACATTTCTCAAAGGAAGAAGAAGGTGCGCTGGCCAAAAGGCTGGTAGCGCTGGTGCGCAAGGAAACGCTGGCCGAGGTCGCCACGAAACTGGACCTCGGACCGCTGATTGTCCTCAGCAAGGGTGAGGAGGATGCCGGTGGGCGGGAAAATCCGGCGATCCTGGCGGATGTCTGCGAATCGCTGATCGGGGCGATGTATCGCGACGGCGGCCTGGAACCGGCACGCGCCTTTATAACGCGTCATTGGCATGAATTGATGACCAGCGAGCGGAAGCCGCCGAAGGACGCCAAGACCACCCTGCAGGAATGGGCGCAGGGCAGGGGATTCGGCCTGCCGGAATATCGCACCGTCGGCCGCAGCGGGCCCGATCACGCGCCCTGCTTCACCATAGAGGTCAGGGTCGATGATTTCCCGCCGGAGCAGGCCGAAGGCGCCACCAAGCGCATGGCCGAACAGGCGGCGGCCGAGATGTTGTTGACGAATCTTGGGGTGGCAGATGGCTGATGCGTCAATTCGTTGTGGGTTCGTGGCGCTGCTCGGCGCGCCGAATGCGGGCAAGTCCACCCTCTTGAACCGGATGGTCGGGGCCAAGGTTTCGATCGTGACGCCGAAAGTGCAGACCACGCGCACGCGCGTGCTGGGCATCGCCGTGCGGGGAGAAACCCAGCTGATTTTCGTTGATACGCCGGGCATCTTCCAGCCGCGGCGCCGGCTGGACCGGTCGATGGTCGCGGCCGCCTGGGCCGGGGCGGCCGATGCCGATATCGTTGTCCTGCTGGTGGACGCCGAAAAGGGGCTGAACGAGGATGTGCGCCGTATCCTGGAGGGCCTGGAAACGGCCGGGCGGAAGGCGATCCTGGCCCTCAACAAGATCGATCTCGTGAAACGCGAAACCCTGCTGGCGCTGTCGGCGGCTCTGAACGAAAGCGGCGTCTTCACCGACACATTCATGATTTCCGCCGCCAATGGCGACGGTGTCGAGGATCTGGCGGATACTCTTGTCGAGCGTCTGCCGGAAGGCCCTTGGCTCTATCCGGAAGACCAACTGTCGGATATGGCCGAGCGTCAGCTCGCCGCCGAGATCACGCGCGAGAAACTGTTCCTGCAGTTGTGCCAGGAACTGCCCTACGCGCTGACCGTCGAGACCGAAGAATGGGAGGACAGGGCTGACGGCAGCGTGCGCATCAGCCAGGTGATCTATGTCCAGCGCGACAGCCAGAAATCGATTGTGCTGGGCAAGGGCGGGAAAATGATAAAGACCGTCGGCGCGGCCGCGCGCGAGGAACTGGAGGCGATGCTGGATTGCCGCGTCCATCTGTTCCTGTTCGTCAAGGTGCGCGAAAAGTGGGTCGACGATCCGGAACGCTATCGCGACTGGGGTCTAGATTTCGACGTATAGGTTTTGCGGAAGCCGGTAACGGGGGGCAGATGAGCGACATATATGAAGTCTATGCGATCAAATATGCCCACCATGAACGAACCGCGAGCGAGAATTTCATAGGCGGTGATCCGCATGACGGTCCCATGCCGCTGGATTATTTCGTCTGGGCGATCGTCGGCGAGGATCGGACATTCGTCGTCGATACCGGCTTCGGCGAGGACGCTGCCAGGAAACGTGGCCGCCGGATCATAAAATCGCCGGCCGAGGGGCTGAAGGCGATCGGATTGGAGCCGGACCGTATCGCGGACGTGATCGTCACCCACATGCATTACGACCATGCGGGTAACCATCAGCTCTTCCCCAATGCCCGCTATCACATTCAGGACCGCGAGATGGCCTATTGCACAGGACGCTGCATGTGCCACGCGGCACTCAACGCACCCTTCGAGGCGGAGGATGTCGCCGTCATGGTGCGCCGGGTCTTCGAAGGAAGGGTAGCCTTCCATGACGGTGACGCCGAACTCGCGCCCGGCGTTAGCGTCCATCTGGTGGGCGGCCATACCAACGGGCTGCAGGCGGTTCGCGTGCGCACGCGCCGCGGTTGGGTCGTGCTGGCCTCCGACGCCTCGCATCTTTACGCGAACATGGAGCAGAGGCGGCCCTTTCCCATCGTCTATAACCTGGGCGATATGCTGGAAGGATTCCGTCTGGTTCACGATTTGGCGGAAACGCCGGACCATGTGATTCCCGGGCACGATCCGCTGGTCCTGCAGCGTTATCCGTCGCCCAACGATGCGACCAAGGGCTGGATTGCCAGGCTGGATGCGCCGCCCTCTTGAGGGATATAAACAGGCTGTAAATTAAACAGGGAGGATGATTGCATGGCCGGTGGAACGATCGGGTTTATTGGGCTGGGCCAGATGGGCGGACCGATGTCGAAACGGCTGGTGGAGGGTGGACATGAGTTGTGCGTCTTCGATACCAGCCCCGCCGCGCTCAAGGTCCTGACCGATCTGGGCGCAACGACCGCCGCGTCGCCGCGCGAGGTCGCGGACCGGGCCGAGATCATCTTCACCAGCCTGCCGACGCCGCCGGTGGTGCGGCAGGTGGCACTGGGCGAGGGCGGCCTGATCGAGGGATCGCGAATCCGGGTGATGGTGGATCTTTCCACTACCGGCACCGTTGTTGCACGCGAGGTCGCGGCTGGCCTGGCCGCCAGGAACATAATTTGGGCCGACGCGCCGGTCAGCGGCGGGGTCAAGGGCGCAGCGGCCGGCACGCTGGCGGTGATGCTGTCATGCCCGGCGGCAACCCGCGACGAGATCGCCGATCTCCTGGCAATATTCGGCAAGCTGTTCTTCGTAGGCGAGGAGGCCGGCATGGGCCAGATCGCCAAGCTGGGCAACAATTTGCTGTCCACCGCCGCCCTGACGCTGACGTCGGAAGTCGTGGCCATGGGCGTGAAGGCCGGACTGGACCCGTCGGTCATGGTGGAAATCTTCAACAACGGCACCGGCCGCAACAGCGCAACCCAGGATAAGTTTCCTCGCAACATCATCCCGCGCAGCTTCGACGCCGGCTTCGCCACGGCGCTGGCCTACAAGGATGTGCGGCTCTGCGTCGACGAGGCGGAGGCGCTGGGCGTGCCGATGGTTGCCGGTGCAGCAATCCGCGAGATGATGGCCGTCACCAATGCGAAATTCGGCGGCGATTCGGATTTTACGTCGGTCGCGAAACTGCTCGAGGAATGGGCGGGGGTGAAGATCGGTGAGTGAGCGGTGAGTCGGCGCGACCTCATACTTCGAGACGGGCCTGTGGCCCTCCTCAGCATGAGGACATAAAGATTCTTTGTTCCCTCATGCTGAGGAGCAGCCAAAGGCAGCGTCTCGAAGTATGAGGTCGCTCGCTTTTCGCGAAAAATCCTGTGCGCTTTCGGAAGCCGCTGTTTAGACTATGCGCAGCTAATGGCGGCCCGCCGCCACGGAAATTACAGGGAGAGGACGCATCATGGCGCGCATCAATATCCAGTTCACCCGCTTTTCGGCCTTCTACAGCCCGCTGATCGCCACCGGCGCCGCCGGGTTCCTGGCCGAGGAGGGGTTGGAGCCTGAATTTTCGCTTTCGGCGCCAGGCGTGTCGGCCATCGCCGCCCTGCTGGACGGTAGCGCTCATGTGGTGCAGTCGGCGCCGTCGCAGGGCTTGAGCTCGCTGGAGAAGGGCGAAGAGCCGAAGGCCGTGCATTTCGCACAGGTCAACGAGAAGGACGGCTTTTTCCTGACGGGCCGCGAACCCGACCCCGATTTCGCCTGGTCCAAGCTGGTGGGCAAGCGCGTGCTGGTCGACCATGGGGGCCAGCCGCTGGCCATGTTCAAATATGCCTGCAATCAAATGGGGCTGGATTATGATTCGATCGTCGCGGTCGATGCGGGCAATGTGGACCAGATGGACGCCGCCTTCCGGGCCGGTGACGGCGATTATATCCACCAGCAGGGCCCAGCCCCGCAGCAGCTTGAGCATGATGGCGTCGGCCATGTGGTCGCGGGCCTGGGCGACGCAATCGGCCCCTGCGCCTTCTCAAGCCTCGCCGCCACCCGTGAGTGGCTCGAAACCGACATGGCCAAGGCCTTTACCCGCGCCTATCGCAAGGCGCGCCAGTGGCTGAACAAAACGCCAGCAGCAGAGGTTGCGCGCGTCGAGGCCGACCATTTCCCCGATATCGACCAGACCGTGCTGGCCAATACCATCGAGGCTTACCAGAAGCTCGGGAACTGGTCCCCGCATATCGAGATCACCCGCGAAGCCTTCCAGGTCACGCTCGACGTCTTCGCCAATGTCGGCCGCACCGTCGAGGGCGACGCCTACAGCAAAGTGGTGGCGCAGCCGCCGGCGTAAAAAAGCGGCTCAATGATAACCCGCGCCGTATACGTATCTCGATAGTTCTTCCGCGGTCATTTCCGCGGCGCGGGAGCGCGCTTCCAGAAGATCCCGGATATTGACGACGCCCTGCAGGATGCTTCCCTCGATTACCGGGAGGTGCCGGATGCCGTGACTCGACATCCGTTCTAGCGCTGCCTCGATACTATCGCCAGGCGCACCGGTTAACGGGCCCGTGTTCATGACATCCCGGGCGCGCATTGATGGCGCCGCCTCTTCATGGTCGCCGAGTGCCCGGATGATGTCCATCACGGATACGACGCCCAGCAGGTGGGAATTGGCATCGCAGACGACGGCCATACCCCGCTTCCTGTAACCCAGGCGGCGGGAAATCTCGGCTACTGTCTCGTCCGGGCTGGCCATGACCGTGCGGTCCTCGATGGACGGCAGAAGATCAGAAAGGAACATGGCTCCCTCCTTTTCAGAAGTGGCTATGCCTGCTCTTGCCCGCTTTTGATGGAAACTGCGCCATGTCGGCGCGGTATCGAATATATATGGTGCGCGGCCCGACTCGTTTAAACTCCCTCCCATGGAATGGAGTGACGAAGGTATTGTCCTGGCGGTTCGCCGCCATGGCGAATCGGCGGCGGTGGTCAGTCTGCTGACGGCGGCCCACGGGCGGCATGCGGGGCTGGTGCGGGGCGGGGCGTCGCGGCGGATGCGGGGCTTCCTGCAGCCGGGCAATACGGTATCGGCGACCTGGCGGGCGCGGCTGGAGGAGCATCTGGGGACGCTGACCGTCGAGCCGCTGGTCAGCCGCGCCGCACTTTACGATCAGCCGGGGCCGCTGGCGGCGATGACGGCGGCGACGGCGCTGGTGGAGGCCGCCCTGCCGGAACGCGCGCCGCATCCCGAACTCTATCACCTGCTGGGAGAACTGCTGGATGCGCTGGATCGGCCGGGCTGGGCCGAATCCTATATCCGGTGGGAATTGCGCCTGCTGGCCGACCTTGGGTTCGGGCTTGATCTCAACTCATGCGCGGCGACCGGCGGCAATGACGGGCTGGCCTGGGTGTCGCCGAAAAGCGGCCGGGCGGTTTCGTTGTCGGCTGGCGAGCCCTGGCGCGACCGGCTGCTGCCCTTGCCGCGCTTCCTGTCGCCGGAAGGGGGCGCGCCGGACCTCGCCCAACTCGACGAGGGGCTTCGGCTGACCGGCTGGTTCCTCGAGCGTCATGTTTTTGCACCCCACAATGCGCATAGCCCCGATGCACGGGAAAGGCTCGTTGGCTATCTGCGCGGGCTCGACGCGGGGCGGCAAGACATAGTATAAACGCGCAGAATCAGCACTAGATTTGGTAGGAGAATGGTTTATGGGCGGCAGTGACCCGGTCACGAACGGCAATGGCGGCAACGGCGCGCAGGAAGTACAGCTCGCCGACATCCTGCAGGAGCGTTATCTGGCCTATGCCTTGTCGACGATCATGTCGCGGTCGCTGCCGGATGTGCGCGACGGGCTGAAACCGGTGCATCGGCGGCTGCTCTATGCGATGCGGGAACTTCGGCTCGATCCTGCCGCAGCGTTCAAGAAATGCGCGCGCATCGTGGGCGACACCATGGGTAAATACCATCCCCATGGCGACGCCTCGATCTCCGACGCCATGGTGCGCCTGGCGCAGTCCTTCGCGGTGCGTTACCCGCTGGTAGACGGGCAGGGCAATTTCGGCAATGTGGACGGCGATTCGGCGGCGGCGATGCGCTATACCGAGGCGAGATCGACCGCGATTGCGGAGGCGCTGCTGGAGGGGATCGACGAGGATGCCGTCGATTTCCGCGAGACATATGACGGCAGCGGCAAAGAGCCGGCCATCATGCCGGGCGGCTTCCCGAACCTGCTGGCCAACGGCGCGCAGGGCATCGCGGTCGGCATGGCGACCAATATCCCGCCGCATAACCTCAACGAGATTTGCTCGGCGCTGCTGCATCTGATCAAGCATCCCAATGCCGCGATCGAGACCCTGCTGACCCATATGCCGGGGCCGGATTTCCCGACCGGCGGCGAACTGGTTG
>JBFFGY010000161.1:0-6638 GCA_041557215.1 Alphaproteobacteria bacterium | reverse complement strand
CAGTAGTCGCGCATTGCGTCGCCACTGATCAGATCGCCGCGAAGGCTCTTGTCCTTACGATATTTCTGCCATTCTTCGGACTCGAAGACCTTCTTGAACAGGCCCTGGTAGTAGGCCTGCGCCTCGTCCGACATTGCCGGTGCGCCGACAACGCTGCGCTGCATGTAGTATTCGAAGTCCTGACCCAGTTCCTTGAAGGTCGGCGCATCCGGGAACATCGGCAGGCGCTCATCGGTGAAGGCCGCGATCGGCACCACGGTGCCGGCCGTGAAGAAGCCTTCTGCCTCCGACGGGTTGTTCACGGTCGAATTGGCATGCTGGCCTGCCAACTGCTTGGCTACGTCGCCGCCGCCCTTGTACGGCACATACTTGATGTTCAGGCCGTAGGCCGCATTCAGGAAGTCGGTCAGAAGATTGTCTTCAGACGCCTTGCCGGTGCCGGCCATGATCCAATCGCTACCCTTTTCCTTGGCGGCCGCGACGAATCCGTCGACATTGGTGATCCCGGAGTCCTTGTGGACCCAAAGCAGGAAGGTGTCTTCCGCCATACGGGCAATCGGGGCAAAAGTCAGGGAGTCGACACCAAGCGCCGGCTGACGCAGCGGAGTTGTATAGAAGCTGTTCAGCGTGACCATAATGGTATGGTTCGCATCCTGCCCCTTCTTGCCGTTCAGATGAACTAGGGCCTCGGCGCCCGAACCGCCCGGCTTGTTTACCGGCAGCAGCGGCATCGGGGACATATTGTGCTTTTCAACGATGGACTGAAGCAGACGAGCCATCTTGTCGGCGCCGCCGCCCTTGCCCGCCATGATCACGAATTCGACCGGCTTGTTCGGCTCCCAAGCCTGCGATGCAATGGAACCGATGGTCAGTGTCGCAGCCGCCACCGCAGCAACCGCCACGCCTGTACCAAATTTGCGGAGCATATTCATAAGCGTTAGCCTCCTTTAACAGCTATGGTTGTTTTTTAATTAGCAACATCCCGGTAGGATGTTGTTGTTAGATGATACACAATTCCAACACCTTCGCCACAAAATCGATGAAAATTTTGCGTTACCGACATCCCAGCGTGTTTGTCCGCCTTACCCGCATGTCTCCGAAACAGGTATTTGGCATTTGGTATACCATCCCTTAATGATAGCAAATCCGGTTAAGCGATCAAGCATAAAAATATAGATCGGGGCATCGAATTTATTATTATTTTCTAATATTCAAGATCTGAAGAAATTAACTGGACCGCGAATGCTCCTGTCTTGCGGCGCCCCTCTGGTATGTGGTATACCTACGCATACGGAAGAACATTTTATCGTTTACAGGAAGACATTATTCAGGCCATAGGCTAGGCGACCGCGGCTGAACGGCGAATGAACGATCGGGACGGCGAATGAACCTTCACGAACATCAGGCCAAGTCACTATTGCACCAATATGGGGCATCAATCCCCGATGGCGTAATTGCAACCACCCCGGAACAGGCTGCCGCGGCTGCCGGGTCCCTCGGCGGCGACAAATGGGTCATAAAGGCACAGATACATGCCGGCGCGCGGGCCCAGGCCGGCGGCGTGCGCATGGTCGGATCTGCTGACGAAGCGGCTCAGGCGGCCCGTGACCTTCTTGGCAAGCGAATCGTAACAGCCCAGACCGGCCCGGACGGCATTACGGTCAGGAAAGTCTATGTCGAAAAGGCCTGTGACGTGGCCCGCGAGATATATGCCGCCATTCTGGTGGAACGCGCCAAAGCGGCGGTCGTCGTGCTGGTGGGCCGCGATGGCGGAAAAGGCGTGGAACGCACGCTGGCCAGGCGGGAAACGCTGTTCGAATTACCCTTCACGGAAGACAGGGTTGATACAACCGGGATATCGGCGATGGCGGCCTTTCTGTCGATTGATGCCGATCTCGCGTCGCGGCTGGTGGACATGCTCAGTGCCGCCCGCAAAACCTTCATAGGACTGGACGCCCGCCTTATCGAGATCAACCCACTAGCGATCACGACGGATGGCGGCGTTGTCGCGCTCGATGCCAAAATGATCATCGACGACAATGCCATGTGGCGGCACCCCGACCTCGAGGAACTGCGCGACGAGGATGACCAGGATCCCCAGGAAAAGGCTGCCGACCAGTTCGAGATGAACTACGCCCGCATGGATGGGAATATTGGCATCCTCACCATGGGCGCCGGGTTGGGCCTCGCCACCATGGATATGGTTGTTAATGCCGGAGGGCGCCCCGCGAATTTCATGGACGTGCGGCCCATGGCCAACCGCGACCAGGTGGCCGAGGGCATCAGACTGCTGTTGAACGACAAACGCGTGAAGGTCATCCTGGTCATGGCGATGGGTGGCGGCCTGCTGCATTGCGACACGGTGGCCGAAGGGCTGTCGACCCTGTTCCGTCAAGCTGGCGCCGCAAAACCGGTGGTTTATTATGCCGCCGGTACCGGCAAGGAAATCAGCGAACTGACGCTGCGAAACCAGGGCGTGCCGGCCGCCATTACCGGCAGCATGGAAGAAGCCGTTGAGGAAGCTGTGCGAATCGCAGGATCTGGGGAACGCTAATGTCCATACTCGTCAATCGAAACACCCGGGTCATTATCCAGGGCATCACCGGCAAGATCGCAACCCGCATGGCCGAGCGCGCGATTGCCAGCGGCACCAACCTGGTCGGCGGCGTGCGTCCCGGCCGCGGCGGAAGCCGGCACCTCAACGTTCCGGTTTTTGACAGCGTGGCCGTGGCCGTTACCGAAACGAAGCCGGACGCCACCGCCGTATTCGTCCCGCCACAACACGCCGCAGAAGCGATGATCGAAGCCATCGAGGCGGAAATTCCGCTGATCGTCTGCGTGACCGAGCGAATTCCCATCCTCGACATGGTTCGCGTAAAGGCGGCGCTTACCGGCTCCAAGTCGCGCCTTATCGGCCCGAATTCCTACGGGATCATAACACCGGGCGAATGCCGTATCGGCGTCATGCCGGACCGGCCGCACACCCCCGGCAAGATCGGCATAGCCTCGCGTTCGGCGACACTCGCCTACGCTGCGGTAGACCAGACCACGCGCCTGGAACTTGGCCAGTCGACCTCGATCGGTATTGGTGGCGACCCGGTGCACGGCATCGGCTTCCGCGAATGCCTGGAACTCTTCCTGGCGGACGACAAGACCGCCGGCATCGTGCTGATCGGCGAGATGGGTGGCAGCGACGAAGAGCAGGCCGCGGCGCTTCTGAAAGAGAATAAGGCAAAAAAACCCGTCGTCGCCTATATTGCCGGCATGTACGCGCCGGCGGGCAGGCGTATGGGGCATGCCGGCACGATCGACTTTTTCGGCGACCGCTCTGCCGCCGGCAAGGTCGAGGCGCTGAGGGACGCCGGCGCCACCGTCGTCGACAGCCCGACCCAGATCGGCCATGCCATCAGACAGGCCCTCTGGCGCCAGTAACCCTAACCCCGGTTTTCGTTACCGCTAAATACAAGGCAAGAAGGTCTATCGATGGGCGCTGACATTCCAGAAACCATGAATGTTGTCGAAATCTCCAAGCCTGGCGGCGCCGATGTGCTGACCGCCGCGACGAGACCGGTTCCCGAAGCTAAGCCTGGTGAGATACTGGTGCGCATCGCCTATGCCGGTGTGAATGGCCCCGACCTGATGCAGCGGCGCGGCCTTTATCCGCCGCCGAAGGGCGCATCCGACCTGCTGGGCCTCGAGATTTCGGGCGAGGTGGTGGCCGTCGGCGACGGTGTCACCCGCTGGTCGGTCGGCGATCGGGTTTGCGCGTTGACCAATGGCGGCGGTTACGCCGAATACTGCGCCGTCAATGCTGAACATTGCCTGCCGATTCCCAGTGGGCTGAAGATGGATGAGGCGGCCTCGCTGCCGGAGGCCTTTTTCACCATCTGGAGCAACATCTTCATGACGGCCGGCCTGTCGTCTGGCGAGGTCTTCCTGGTTCATGGTGGCGCGGGCGGTCTGGGAACGGCGGCGATCCAGCTAGGCAAGGCCTTCGGCGCCACAGTCGTCGCGACGGAAAACCCGGCGGAACGCTGTGCCTTTTGCGAGTCGCTGGGCGCGGACCGGGTGATCGATTACAACGAGGAAGATTTCTTTGAGGTCGTCCGCAGTACATTTGGCGGCGCTGACGTTATCCTCGACATTGTCGGCGGCCCCTACATTGCGCGCAACATCAAGGCGGCCAAGCCCGATGCGCGAATCGTCCAGCTAGCCTTCGCGATGGGGGCGGATGTCCAGATCAACCTGATGCCGGTCATGCTGAAACGCCTGCATTATACCGGCTCCACGCTGCGAAGCCGGCCTGACGCCTACAAGGCCCGGGTCGCACGGGAACTGGAAGAGAAAGTCTGGCCGTTGTTTGCCTCGGGCAAATTGAAGCCAGTGGTCGGCACCACCCTGCCGCTGGCCGAAGCCGCCGAGGCACATCGCCTGATGGAAAGCGCGGGCCACAAGGGAAAAATCATTCTCTCCTGTTGACCCTATATCAATGTGTGGGGATAAAACCACTCCTTGTGGTGGGCAGGGAGCTGGTATATGGTATACCAATATAAAATAACAAATCCGGCAATAGGGATATCGGACGGCTTGCCTGACATCCGTTTAGACCCATTGTTGTTCTTGATAATGAGGCGAGTATGACGGTTACGACTTCCGGCGCACAAACGGGCCAAAGGCATAATCATCCGGGCTCGGGCCGGCGCAAAGCCCCCGCATTCAACAAGGGCCGGCAACTGGAACCGACCGCTCTGGCGGAAGTAAAAGCGCTCCTGGGTGAAGGCGAGCGCCGCCGCGACCTGCTGATCGAATATCTGCATGCGATTCAGGACAAATACGGATCCCTGTCGGCCGCCCACCTGCAGGCGCTGGCGGAGGATATGCACCTGCCCATGTCCGAGGTCTACGAGGTCGCGACTTTCTATGCCCATTTCGACGTAGTGCTCGACGGCGAGGAAGCCCCCGCGCCACTGACCATCCGGGTCTGCGACAGCCTGACCTGTGAGATGAAGGGAGCTCAGGCGTTGCTGGACGAACTGCCGGCAAAGTTGGGACGCGAGGTCCGCGTCGTCCGCGCGCCCTGCATGGGCCGATGTGCCGGCGCGCCCGTAGCAGAAGTCGGGCACCGGCACGTTGAAGATGCGACCATCGAGTTGCTAACGACTGCCGCCAAATCGGGCGACACCCACCCGGCGATTCCGGCATACAGGGATTTCGATTCCTACCGCGCGGATGGCGGCTACGGCCTGCTCGAAGCCTGCCTGAAGGGTGAACGTGACGCCGACGAAATCGTGGCCACCATGCAGGACTCGGGCTTGCGCGGCCTGGGCGGCGCCGGCTTCCCGTCCGGCCTGAAATGGAAAATCATCCGCGAACAGCCGAAACCGCGCGTCATGGCGATCAATGGCGACGAAGGCGAGCCCGGCACATTCAAGGACCGACACTATCTCGAATCGGACCCGCATCGTTTCATCGAGGGGTTGCTGGTGGCCGCCTGGACCACGGAGATCGACCGCGTCTATGTCTATATCCGCGATGAATATCCCGGCGTTATCAATATCCTGAAGCAGGAACTGGCCAAGATTGCGGCCGCCGGGCTTTCCAAGGATGTGACCGTCGAGGTTCGCCGGGGCGCCGGCGCCTATATCTGCGGCGAGGAATCGGCGATGATGGAGTCGATCGAGGGCAAGCGCGGCCTGCCGCGGCACAAGCCCCCCTACCCCACCCAGGTCGGCCTGTTCGGCCTGCCTACCCTGCCTCACAATGTGGAGACCCTTTTCTGGGTCCGCGACATTATCGAGAAGGGCGCCGACTGGTTCGCCGGCGAGGGCCGCAACGGCCGCAAGGGCCTGCGCTCCTTCTCGGTCTCGGGCCGCGTGAAGGTACCGGGGGTCAAGCTGGCCCCGGCCGGCATCACCATCCGCGAGCTGATCGACGAATTCTGCGGCGGCATGGAGGACGGGCACAGCTTCAAGGCCTACCTGCCCGGTGGTGCGTCCGGCGGCATCCTGCCGGCCAGCATGGACGACATCCCGTTGGATTTCGACACGCTGCAGCCGCATGGCTGCTTCATCGGTTCCGCCGCGGTGGTTGTGCTGTCCGACAAGGACAACATGAAGGACGTGGCGCTGAATTTGATGCGCTTCTTCGAGGACGAAAGCTGCGGACAATGCACCCCCTGCCGCAACGGCACCGCCAAGGCGGTTCAGCTGATGAGCAAGGACGAATGGGACAAGCCACTGCTTGAGGAATTGTCGTCGGTCATGATGGACGCGTCGATCTGCGGCCTCGGCCAGGCAGCCCCCAACCCCCTGTTGAGCGTAATGAAGCATTTCCCGGAGGATTTGTGAGATGACGGCGGACAAGATCACCTTCACGCTCAATGACCGCGAAGTCACGGCCGCGCCGGGCAAGACGATCTGGCAGGTCGCGACCCGCGAAGGCACCGAGATTCCCCATCTTTGCTATGCGCCGGAACCGGGATACCGCCCGGACGGCAATTGCCGTGCCTGCATGGTCGAGATCGAGGGCGAGCGGGTGCTGGCCGCCTCGTGCCAGCGAGCACCTTCCGACGGCATGGTGGTGCGCAGCGCCAGTGAGCGTGCCGTCAAGGCCCGCGAGATGGTCTTCGAACTGCTGGT
>JBFFGY010000160.1:0-6642 GCA_041557215.1 Alphaproteobacteria bacterium | reverse complement strand
GATGGGGGAGGGCGCGGCCGGTATGCCGCCCCTGCAGTTGCTGGTGCGCGGCAGCCGATTCCAGCTTGCGGTCTGGCGGGGATTGCTGTCGGTGCCGCCAGGTGCCCTGACCACTTACGCCGAACTTGCGCGGCGCATCGGCCTGCCGCCAGGGGCGGCGCGGGCGGTGGGAACGGCGAACGGCGCCAATGCGATCGCCTGGCTGATCCCCTGCCACCGGGTCATTCGCAAGACCGGGGCGATGGGCGGTTATCGGTGGGGCGAGGCCCGCAAGCTGGCGATGATCGGCTGGGAGGCCAGCGCGGAGGGTTAGCTTTTCGCCCAGGGCTCCATGCCGCCCCAGGCGACGAAGGCCGGATTCTCGAAACCCGGTTTGCCGTAACCCAGCGCCACACCATGCTCGTCGGTCACATGCCCGCCCGCGGCGGTCAGGACGGCCTGTCCGGCCGCCGTATCCCATTCCATGGTGCGGCCGAAGCGGGGGTATATATCGGCCTCGCCCTCGGCAACCAGGCAGAACTTCAGGGAACTCCCGGCCGTCTTGCGGTCGGCGACCGGATGGCCGCGAAGCAGCCGGTCGATCGCCTCCGGATCGCCATGTCGGTGGCTGGCGACGATGGTGACGCCACCGGCCGGGGAGGGGCGCACCGAAATTGCCCTGGCCGGGTCGCCATTGCGGGAAACGGTTGCGCCCTTGCCGGCAATGCCGGTGAATGTGAGGTCAAGCGCCGGCGCATGAACGACGCCAAGCATTGGGGCACCACTCTCGATCAGGCCGATATTTACCGTGAACTCGCCATTGCGGTTCAGGAATTCGCGGGTGCCGTCCAGCGGGTCGACCAGCCAGAAACGGCCGCCCGATATATCGGGCAGGCGGCCCTGGGAAGCGGCCTCCTCGGCGACCAGCGGGATGCCGGGCGCAATTTCGGCCAACCCCGCCTCAATGACCGCCTCGGCGGCCAGGTCGGCGGCCGTGACCGGCGAATCGTCGGCCTTGGTCTGGTGTTCGAAGTCAGTGGCGTAGATTTCCATGATGGCCTCACCGGCCCGGTGGGCAAGGGAGACGAGTTGCGGCATCCAGTCGTTATAGTCGGTCACGATATCTCCTTCAGGCGGAAGGCCAGATGGCCGGTCCGCCACAGGGTTCGGAAGAAGCGAAGGCCATGTTGCCGGATCACTTCGGGCGGTGCATTCAGCGGCGCGGATCGCAGGCATTCATCGATCGTGCGTTGGCCGTCGATCTGCTGGAAGATCGCAGCCAGCGGCGGGGGCAGGGTATGTGGTGGACGTTGCGGCGCGGTCAGCATGGCGGGTTTTCCGGCCATGGGCGGCGCCAGGCTGGAGCCGCGCAACAGCGGCACGGCCCGGTCGGGGAATGACGGATCGCCGAAGTCGAGGTTGTAGCTGTTCGTGGGGCGGTCGCTGCGGCAGACAAAGAAATCATGCCTCGTCTGCAGCCCGCTGAGCAGTTCTAACGCAGCCCAGCGTTCCTCGTCGGAGAGGCTGTCGAGGCGCTGGTACAGGGGGTGGTTCTCCGGCACGGCGCCATCCGGATTGTATAGCCCGGGCTGCACCCAGCCGTGGAAGGTCATGCCGGCCTCCCGTACGAACGCCATGACCTCAGGCACGCTGTATGGCCGATCCTGGCGATGCAGGAACAGGTCGACCAGCCCGGCATCGTATTTCATGTCCGTAGAACGGGCCTCGTAGGCCTTCAGCGGATGTTCGGCTGGCAGCATCCGAATTGTTTCCTTGACCAGACCCAGGCCCTCGTCCGTCTGCTCCACATCCAGAAGGCGGAAGAGCTCCTGCATCATATAGACTGAGGTCCGCCCATAGCGGGCATAGAGCATCAGATAGATGACCCCGTCGCGGTCCAGAACCCCGCCCAGGGCCTTCAGGCCGGCTACCGGGTCCGGCAGGTAATGCAGCACGCCCGACGATGCGATGAAATCGAATGTCTGGCCAAGCTTGCCGACGTCCTCCAGTCTCATCTGGTGCAGGGTCAGGTTGTCCAGACCGTGCCTCGCTTTCAGTTTCTCCTCATGAGCCAGGGAGGCGGCGCTGAGATCAATGCCGGTGACTTGCGCCGTCGGATGCTGGAACGCGTATCGGGCTGCCTGATTGGCGCCGCAGCCGGCCACCAGGATGTTCACGCCTTCGCGGTAGCCGGTCGCCGGCCAGAACAGGTCGGCGCAGTCGCGCGGGTCGCCGAGGGAATGCGCGCCGCCGGCAAGCCAGGCCTCCAGGTCTTCGATCGGCTCCGGATAGATCCAGCGCTCGTATTGTGCCTGAACCTTGTCCATCAGACTGCGTTCCGCAGCACGCGGCGGGCCGCCCGGCGCAGCGGCTGTCCAATCCTGAATATCGCCATGCCCCTCATTTGTCTCCGCTTGCGATTGCGGCGCGATGATAGGGCAGGGGGCGGAGCCGCTCAATCCGATAGTTCTCGGTTTTCGCGGTCACCCGCCTCAGCATCGCCCGGCCTGGAAAATACGGGAAGCGCCGACAAGCCGGCATAGATCAGTCCCGCTAGCACGGCCAGCAACAGCCATGCCGTCGGGGATGTCTGCCGCAGGAGGTCGAAGAAACTTACAGAGAAAGTCGGGTCGAAAAATCGAATCAGCGACGTTCCGGCAAATATGATACTTCCTGAAAGTATGAATGATAGTAACAGCTTGATGGCTGGATACTGGATGTTTTTCATTTCGCTCCCTTTCCTGGTCCAGGCTGCCCCCCGGATCTTGTTGCCATACTATATGGGCGTGACTGCGACATCATGCACGCAGGATTAGAGCGAATTTCAGGCAAAACCCGGACATAAAAAGGCCCCGGCGGATCTCTCCAGCCGGGGCAGGGCCGCAGGAAATTCTGTGGCGAGGACGCGCGACCCGGCGTCGTCGCCGAATAGGGTCAATCGAACGCTTCTTCCCAGGTGCCACGCGTTGACGCCTTGGAATATTCGGTGGCGCGGTTTTCGAAGAAATTGGTGTGCTCGACGCCGTTCAATATCTCGTCCAGCCAGGGCAGCGGATTTTTCTCGATATGGTACATGGCCAGCAGGCCAAGCTGCATCAGGCGCCTGTCGGCGATATAGCGGATATAACGCTTCACCTCGTCGCCGGTCAGCCCCTGCACGCCGCCCATCTCGAAGGCCAGGTCGATGAAGGCGTCCTCGTGGTCGACGATGGTGGAGCAGGCGACGGCAAGATCGCGCTGCAGTTCGTCGTTCCAGACATCGCGATTCTCGTCGATGAAGGTGTGGAAAAGACGGATGGCCGAATCCGTATGCAGCGACTCGTCGCGCACGGACCAGGTGACGATCTGCCCCATCCCCTTCATCTTGTTGAAACGCGGGAAGTTCAGGAGAATCGCGAAGCTGGCGAAGAGTTGCAGCCCCTCGGTAAAGGCGCCGAACACGGCCAGCGTGCGGGCGATGTCGGCCGGGGTTTCGACACCCCATTCCTGCATAAAGTCGTACTTGTCCTTCATCGCCTTGTATTTGAGGAAAGCCTGGTACTCGGCCTCGGGCATACCGATGGTGTCCAGCAGGTGGCTGTAGGCCGCGATATGCACCGTCTCCATGTTGGAGAAGGCGGCCAGCATCATCTTCACCTCGGTCGGTTTGAAGACGCGGGAATAATGCTGCATGTAGCAGTTGTTCACCTCGACGTCGGCCTGCGTGAAGAAACGGAATATCTGGGTCAGCAGATTTCGTTCGGCGGGCGTCAGACGGTTGCGCCAATCCTTGACGTCATCGGCCAGCGGCACTTCCTCCGGCAGCCAGTGGATGCGCTGCTGGGTCAGCCATGCGTCGTAAGCCCAGGGATAGCGGAAGGGCTTGTAAATAGGATCCGAATCTAGAAGCGACATTGGCCGGTCAGGTCTTTCTGTGTTTGATCGTCTGCATTTGTTCCGGGGCGCGAGCCAGATAGGTTTCGCGCTGTAAGAGGGTCATTGCGTCCTCGATGGAGGACCGCCGGTAGGCGACCGGCCGGCCATGTTCAATGCGCCAGCCATAATCACCACAAAAATCATGGCGGTCGCGGCGAATGACCGACTGGATGACATCCGGGGCGATCCTGTAAAGGCTCGGGTCATGCCCCGGGAACGGCCGCGCCTTGCGCCAGGCCCTTTCTATTTCATCGTCGTTCGGTGATTTCGCCGCCATCGCAGCTTCCTTCTCTTTATCCGTCTCTTACTGGCAAGACAGGCACTCCTCATAGTCGACTGTGCCGGCCTCCGCCGGTTTCTCGCCGCCATTCACCGACCCCATATGCGGCACCGAGGCAATGGCATGGTTCGTGGCGTCGCGGGCCACGGCCTCTGCTCTCTGGATCGATTTGGAGCGGCAATAATAAAGGCTCTTTACGCCTTTCTTCCATGCCTGCAGATGCAACTGGTGCAGGTCGCGCTTATGCACGTCCGCCGGCAGGAAGAGGTTCAGCGACTGCGACTGGCAGATATGCGGCGCGCGGTCGGCGGCATGTTCGATCAGCCAGCGCTGGTCGATTTCGAATGCCGTGCGGAACACCGCCTTCTCGTTTTCGTCCAGGAAATCGAGATGCTGCACGGAGCCTTCATTGGTGGATATCGACGACCATGTCTCGTTGTTGTCATGGCCTTTCTTCTCCAACAACCGCTTCAGGTGCCGGTTGCGCACGGTGAACGAGCCGCTCAGCGTCTTGTGGGTGAAGCTGTTGGCCGCGATCGGCTCGATCCCCGGCGAGGTGCCGCCGCAGATGATCGAGATCGATGCCGTCGGGGCGATCGCCAGCTTGTTGGAGAAGCGCTCCTTGACGCCGTATTCGCCGGCGTCGGGGCAGGGGCCGCGCTCTTCGGCCAGTTTCTGGCTCGCCGCGTCGGCCTGGGTGCGGATATGCTTGAACATCCGGTTGTTCCAGACCTTGGCCATGACCCCTTCGATCGGGATCATGTTGGCCTGCAGGAAGGAATGGAAGCCCATGACGCCAAGCCCCACGGAGCGTTCGCGCATTGCGGCGTAGGCCGCGCGGGCCATGCTCTCGGGCGCGTTGGCGATGAAGTCGGACAGCACATTATCGAGGAACCGCATCACATCCTCGACAAAGGTCGGGTGGCCTTCCCATTCCATGTATTTCTCGGCATTCAGCGACGACAGGCAGCAGACGGCCGTGCGTTCCTCGCCCCGATGGTCGGTGCCGGTCGGCAGGGTGATTTCGGCACAGAGGTTCGAGGTCTTGACCGCCAGCCCCGCCAGCTTGTGATGCTCCGGAATAGCCCGGTTCACATGGTCGGAATAGATGATATAGGGCTCGCCGGTCTCCACGCGCGCCGTCAGGATGCGGATCCACAGGCTGCGGGCCGAAACCTTGTGCAGGACCGATCCGTCCTTGGGGCTGATCAGCCCCCATTCCTCGTCGTTCTCAACCGCCCGCATGAAGGCATCGGACACCAGGATGCCGTGATGCAGGTTCAGCGCCTTGCGGTTCGGGTCGCCGCCGGTCGGCCGGCGAAGTTCGATGAATTCCTCGATTTCGGGATGGCTGATCGGCAGATAGACGGCGGCGCTGCCGCGGCGCAAGGATCCCTGGCTGATCGCCAGCGTCAGCGAGTCCATGACGCGGATGAAAGGGACGACGCCCGAGGTCTTGCCGTTCATACCGACCTGTTCGCCGATCGAACGGAGATTGCCCCAATAACTGCCGATGCCGCCGCCACGCGCCGCAAGCCAGACATTCTCGTTCCAGAGATCGACGATGCCGTCGAGGCTGTCGGAGGCCTCGTTCAGGAAGCAGGAAATCGGCAGGCCGCGCTTGGTTGCGCCGCCATTCGACAGCACCGGGGTCGCCGGCATGAACCAGAGCTTGCTGATATAGTCGTAAAGCCGCTGGGCGTGCGCCGAGTTGTCCGCGAAATGCATGGCCACGCGGGCAAACAGATCCTGGTAGCTTTCGCCTGGCAGCAGATAGCGGTCGCTGAGCGTCGCCTTTCCAAACTCGGTCAGCCGCGCGTCCCGGCTGCGGTCCATATGGACACGGATGCCCCGGTCGTTCTGCGCGAAGTCGCGAACTTTTTCGTGGCTCTGCGCATCGGTTTCGAGCGGCAGATTATCCACATCCTCGCTTTCCGGAGAGATTTCCATGATCTCGTCGGACTCGTCCATGCTGGCGCCCTGAATTTCTTCGCTCTCGAACGATTTGCGCAGCAGCAATTCGGTTGAGTCTTCCATACTTATCCCCCCAATACACAGCCTGTGGACAGGAAAACCTGTGTAAAAACACAATATCTCGTAGTTGAAGTTGACAAGAATACCAGATTTCGGTTTGTTGTCACTGGGAACAAAAAGTGAATATAACAGATGATACGATTAATCCGACGGCCGTCAAGGGTATTGGCTGAAGTGAGCGGGCGGCGACCCTATCAAGAGGGATTCGCCTTCTCCGGCAAACTTCTGGCATGATTGGCCTGTTATGTGTGGACGATACAGCCTGACCCTGCCCACAGATGCGGTGGGCCGCCTGTTCGGCGTTGATGTGGAGCGCGCGCCGGCGCTGAACCCGCGCTACAACATCGCGCCTTCCCAACCGGTGGCGGCAGTCAGGCTGGCTGGGACATCGGGGACAAGGGAACTGGCATTCCTGCAATGGGGGTTCGTTCCAG
>JBFFGY010000159.1:0-6642 GCA_041557215.1 Alphaproteobacteria bacterium | reverse complement strand
AGGATGACCGCCATGCCGGCGCGCTGGCTTTCGAACAGGCCGGTCACGAAACCGAAGGCAATCGGGCCGAGGAAGGTGGTCGCCCGCCCCGACAATGCGTAAAGCCCGAACATTTCCGTCCGCAGCTCTTCGGGCGCCAGCCGCGCCATCAGCGACCGGCTGGCGGACTGGGCCGGACCGACAAAGACGCCCAGCGCCATGCCCACCGCCCAGAACGCGGTTTTGGATTCGACGACGAGCGCGAGCGCGCCCAACAATATTAGTGCGACCAGGGATATGACGATAACCGTTTTGGCGCCCTGCCGATCGTCCAGCCAGGAAAAGGCCAGCGCGCCCAGCCCGGCCGTCACGTTCAGCGCGATTCCGAACTGCACCACTTCGCCCAGATCCATGCCGAAGGTGCCCGCCGCATAGATTCCGCCGACCGCGAACAGGGTGACCAAGCCGTCGGAATAGAGCATGCGCGCGATCAGGAAGCGCAGGATCGTGCCATAACGCCCGATATTGCGGATGGTGTCGGCCAGGGTCGCGAGCCCCTGGCGAACGGCCCGGTATACCCCGATGCCGCTTGACGGGCGGTCGGGGGTAAAAAGAAACAATGGCAGGGCGAAAAACGCATACCAGGCCGCAGCCAGCAGGACGACGGCGCGGACATGCCCGGCATTTTCCTTGGTTACCCCGAACAACGGCGTTTCGGCCTGCACGAAACCGAACAGCGCGATCACCAGGCAGACCACGCCACCGGCATAGCCCAGCCCCCAACCCCAACCCGACAACCGGCCGACGCGTCCCGGTGCGGCGAGGTCGGGCAACATCGCGTTGTAGAACACCATCCCGAAATCCACGGCAATGGCGGACAGGGCAACAAAAGCCAATCCCCACAGCATGTCGGAACTGTCGGGCAGTGTGTACCAGAGCAGTGCGGTGGCGCAGGCGGCGCCGACGGTCAGAAATCCCAGCCATGGCTTTCGCCGGCCGGCGCTGTCGGCGATGGCGCCCAGGACAGGGCTGAACAGGGCGACCACCAGCCCCGCGATGCCCACCGCATAGCCCCAGGCCTCGGTTCCCGCTTCCGGCGATTCGGCCACGGCGGTGGTGAAATAGGCAGCGAACACGAATGTGGTCACGACCGTGGGATAGGCCGAATTGGCCCAGTCGTAGAGACACCAGGAAAAGATTGCCCGCCTGTCCGGCATTCGGATTCGCCTTTCGGTCATTGGCAACTGCCGCGTCTGTCCATACCATGCGGGCTGGCCGGTTATAAACGGTCGATGTGAACGGAATTTCAGGGGGCGGAAATGCTGATCGTCACGACAGAATCCATTCAGGGCAAGGAAATCAGCGAATATCTTGGGCTGGTTGCCGGCCAGGCGGTCTACGGGGCCAATATTCTGCGCGATTTTTTCGCCGGCATTACCGATGTCATCGGCGGGCGTTCCGGTGGTTATGAGACAGTACTGATGGACGGCGCGGCGGCCGCCATCAAGGATATGGAGGGCTACGCGGCTGAACTTGGCGCAAATGCGGTGATCGGTGTGAGCATCGATTATGAATCGATGGGCAAGGACAATTCCATGCTGATGGTTTCCGTCACCGGCACCGCGGTAAGGATCGCCTGAGTCCTACTGGCTATACAGCGCCCTGAGTTCCCGGTTGGCGACCGCCAGCATGGCAAGATCCGTCACCTGGGCCGACATGATCTCGGTCAGTAGCTGTTCGACCCCTTCAACCGCCTCCGCCCGTGCGCCAGCCCATTCCATGACCGCGTCGGCGCCTGTCTTGCCGGTCGCCAGGGCGGCGGTCGCCAGTTCGTTCTGGTGGCCCCACATGTCCTCGATAATGGCGCCCAGCGCCAGCCTGTGCCAGTGGCTATCGGCGGGCATCGTGCCCGCGGCCCGGCGCAGCCAGTCCAGCCGGAACCGGTCCCCGATTAGGAAATAGGCGGCGCAGGCCTCTTCCACTTGTTGTCCTGCCGCCGCTGCAATCCGCACGATGTCTGGCGCCGACGACAGGGCCTTCAGCCTGCCGATCCGCGCCGACAGGTCGGACGGGACCCCTTTATGGGCGTACCGTTTGGCGCGTTCCTCGGTGTCGCGGCGTTGATTGGGGGTCAGCAGGTCGTTCAGCGACGCGGCAATCCGCTGGACGCCCTCATGGAACTCGGCGACCAGGGCGGTGATATCCAGCGGATGACCGCAATTTCGCAGGAACCACGGGGTCGTGCGCCAAAGGGTGCGAATCGTCTGCAACAGCATCCGCGTCTGCAGGCTGGCCGGCGCGATATTGTCCAGCGACTCTATTTCGTCCCAAAGCCCGCGCAGTTCGAACACCTCGCGGGAGATGATATAGGCGCGCAGAATGGCCGGGGCATCCATGCCGGTTCGCAACTGCATTTCATTGAGGAAGGCCGGACCCGTGCGGTTGACGATCGAATTGGTCAGCCCGGTGGCCACGATTTCCCGGCGCAGCTGGTGCCGTTCGATCGCGTCCGGATATTTTTCCTGTAAGGGCCGCGGGAAATAACGGGCCAGGTCGCCGGCAAGGATGGGGTCATCCGGAAGGTCCGACGCCAGCAGTGCGTCGTAGGTGACGATCTTGGCATAGGCGAGCAGGACCGACAGTTCGGGACGGGTCAGCGGGTTGCCATCCGAGCGGCGCTCTTCCATGACCTCATCGTCGGGCAGGAATTCCAGTGCCCGGTCCAACCGGCCGGCGCGCTCCAGCGAGCGCATCAATCGCTGCTGTTCGTCCATCCTGTCGATGCCCTGATAATGAACGAAACTCAGGGACTGGGTCTGCTGGTAATTGTCCCGAAGGACCAGATCCGCGACCTCGTCGGTCATCTCTTCCAGCAGCTTGTCGCGCTGTTTGCGCGAGATCTTCTTTGCGGCTACCGGGTCGCTCATCAGAATCTTGATATTGACCTCATGGTCCGAACAATCGACGCCGGCTGAATTGTCGATGGCATCGGTGTTGAGCCGCCCGCCCTTGAGGGCGTATTCGATGCGCGCCCGCTGGGTCATGCCCAGATTGGCCCCCTCGCCGATCACCTTGCAGCGCAACTCACCGGCATTGATTCGCAGCCCATCATTGGTACGGTCGCCGGCATCCATATGGGTCTCCGCCGCCGCCTTGACATAGGTCCCGATGCCGCCGAACCACAGCAGGTCGCACCGGGCCCTGAGCATCGCCTGGATCAACTCGGCCGGGGTCAGCCGGTCCTGCTTTATGTCGAAAAGCTTCTTCATCTCCGGCGTGATTTCGACCGACTTGGCCCGCCGTTCGAAAATGCCGCCGCCTTTCGAAATAAGCTTTGCGTCGTAATCGGCCCAGTTGCTGCGCGGCAGTTCGAAAAGACGCTTGCGCTCTTCGAAGCTTTTCGCCGGGTCGGGATCGGGATCGACGAAAATATGCAGGTGATTGAAGGCGCCAATCAGCCGGATATGTTCGCTCAACAGCATGCCGTTGCCGAACACGTCGCCCGACATGTCGCCGACCCCGACGACAGTGAAATCCTGGGCTTGGGTATCGACATCGATTTCGCGGAAATGACGCTTCACCGACTCCCAGGCGCCACGGGCGGTGATCCCCATCTTCTTATGGTCGTAGCCAGCCGAGCCGCCGGAAGCAAAGGCATCGCCCAGCCAGAATCCACGCTCTTCGGCAATGCCGTTGGCAATGTCGGAAAAGGTCGCGGTGCCCTTGTCGGCGGCCACGACCAGGTAGGGGTCGGGCACGTCCCGCTGCACGACTCGGTCGGGTGTCAGGATTTCGTTGCCGACGCGATTGTCGGTGATATCCAGCATGGCCGATACGAAGGCCTTGTAGCAGGCGATTCCCTCGGCCTGCAGGGCTTCCCGGTCGCCTGGCGGCGGCGGTTGCTTCAGCACGAACCCGCCCTTGGCGCCAACCGGCACGATCACCGCATTCTTGACCTGTTGCGCCTTCACCAGGCCCAGAATTTCAGTTCGGAAATCCTCGCGCCGGTCCGACCAGCGCAAGCCGCCGCGCGCCACCCGGCCGAAGCGCAGATGGACCGCCTCGAATCGTGGGCTGTAGACGAAAATCTCCCGGAACGGCCGCGGGTCCGGCAATTCGTCCAGCCGTTCGGCGTCGAACTTCATCGCGACGTGGGTCTTGGGCTCGCTGTTCGGGCCCGCTTGGTAAAAACTGGTGCGAATCGTGGCATGGATCGCATTCAGGAAACGCCGAATGATCCGGTCCTCGTCCAGGCTATCTACATTTTCCAGTAATTGCCGGATTTCTTTGGCAATGCCTGCTTCCATTGCATCCGCGTTCCCCTTGAAATCCGGGTCGAAGCGTGTTTCGAAAAGCTCCGCCAGCATCCGGGCGAGGACCGCATTATTGGCCAGGGTGTCTTCCATATAGTCCTGGCTGAAGGGGATGCCGGCCTGGCGCAAATAGCGGCAATAGGCGCGCAGGAGCAGGATCTGCCGCCAGCCCATTCGCGCGGTGACCGCTAGGCGATTGAAGCCGTCATTTTCCATGTCGCCCGCCCAGATGCGGGCAAAGCTCTCGTGAAAGGGGTCTCGCAGGGCGTCGAAATCAACGGCGGCGCCATTACGCACCTTGAGGGCGAAGTCATGGATCCAAACGGTTTCCATCTCACCGTGGGGATTCACACCATAGGCATTCTCCCCAAGCACCTTCAGCCCCATGTTTTCCAGCATCGGAAGAATATCCGACAAGGCGACCTGACTGCCGGTGCGATAGATCTTGAACCGGAATTCGTCCGGTCCGGCCTCTATCGGATGATACAGATTCATGCCCAGGTTGCCGGTTTCCAGGGCACGGTCGATGCAACCTATGTCGTAGACAGCGACGTGGGCGGAGAAGACCTCCGTATAGGCCACGGGAAACGCATCTTCATAACGCGCGAATTGTTGAAGTCCCGACTCCTCGCCTTCCGATTCGGTAAGCGCCTGTTTCAGGCGGTCTCCCCATGAACGCGCGGCCTCCACCAGGCGCATCTCTAGTTCGGCGGTGTCGTAATCCGGAATGGCTCCCGGTTCCGTCTGGACGATGAAGTGCAGCCGGCTCAACTCCTCGTCGCTCATCCGGGTATAGCGGCCGGCAACCTCGCCATTGAACGCTCCGGTCAGGATCCGCTCGCAATCCATGCGCAGCCTGGTGGTGTAGCGGTCGCGCGGGACATAGACGAAGGCCGAAATAAAGCGTTCGAACGGGTCGCGGCGCAAAAACAGGGCGACGCGCCGGCGCTCCTGCAGCTGCACGATCCCGCGCGCGGTATCAAGCAGGTCGTCTTCTTCGGTCTGGAAAAGCTCGTCGCGCGGGTAGCTGTGCAGCACATGGACCAGGGCCTTGCCGGCATGGCTGTGCAAGTCGTAACCCGAGCGCGCCATAACGGCGTTCACCTTGCGCCTCAGGATCGGTATTTCCAGCGGACCCTGGTTGTAGGCAGCAGACGTGTATAATCCGACAAACAGCCTGACGCCGGTCAGGTTGCCCTTCCCGTCGAATTTCTTCACCGCGATCGCATCCAGTTGCACGGGCCGGTGCACGGTCGAGCGCCAGCTGGTTTTCGTCAGGACCAGGATTTGCGGTTGGCGCAAATATTCCTGTACCGGGGCCGGCAGAAAGCCAAGCTGGCGCAATCCCTGGAAAACGACGACCGACGGATCAGCCAGAAGCCCTATGCCGCTGTCCTCGCGCATGCGGATGCGCGCTTTTCGCCCCGCACCTTCCATTTCCATTTCGCGGTAGCCGAGGAAGGTGAAATTGTCGTCCAGCAGCCAATTCAGGAAAGCGACCGCTTCCTCGGTTTCCTCGGCCTCGACATTCTTCGGCGATGCCTTGGCAAATTCCCCCGCCAGCGCTTTCACATGGTCCATCATCGGGCGCCAACCCTCAACGGCGGCGCGCACATCGGCCAGTACGCTTGCCAGATCGGCTTCTATCGTGCGCAGCAGATCGGGCGATCCCTGCTCGTCGATCTCGATATGCATGCAGGATTCCGGAACCGCGCCATCGCCGCCGGCACGCTCCCCGCGCGGCCTGGCCGACAGGCTGTTTCCCGCGTCATCGCGCTCGACCAGGAACTGCGGATGAACAACGAGGTGAACTGTCAGGTTTCGCCGGTGCAAGGCCATGGTCACCGAATCGACCAGGAAAGGCATATCATCCTGAACGATTTCGATCACCGTATGAGGCGAATGCCAGCCATGCTTTTCTGCGCGCGGGTTGAAGGCGCGGATCTTCGCCTCGCTAGGGCGACGCTGGGCGGAAAACTGCCACAGCGACAGGGCCGAGCCGTACAGGTCGTCGAGTTCCACGCCGACGATATCCTCGGCCGCGATGTCCGCATAGTAATGTCTGATGAAACCCTCTGCTTGTTCCGAGCGTTCGCCGGCGAACCGCCCATGCGCGATGGCGACGACCGACTCGACGGTTTCCTGCTTCAGCGTCGTGCTGCGCGATGCCATTTCGTCCCTTTCCGCCCGTTGCGGGCGCGGCGTGATCGGCTGGCGCCGGAGCATCCTGACTCGTTGGCGGGGACCCCGACGGGCCGGAATCGGCCTTCCCTGTGCAGAATCAATTAATACCCCCCTGAGTCGCGAGGGCAAGGGGTATCGTTGATGCCCGCTCGGAACTGCCGGTCTT
>JBFFGY010000158.1:0-6664 GCA_041557215.1 Alphaproteobacteria bacterium | reverse complement strand
AGGCCGCCACCGCCGCCCATTTGCGTCCGCCCCGCAGTTCGTAGCCCGGCAGTTCGCGGTATCGGGTGGTGGTCTGGTGGTAACGCTGGTGGCGGCGCGATCGGCGCTCGATCCAGATCAGCGCCAGTACCAGCAGGGTCAGGGTCGCCGCCATCTGCGCGGCCGCTGGCTCATTGACGTCCAGCCAGACCCGGTAGATCCCGGTGGTGAAGGTATCGACGGCGAAATACTGCACGGTGCCGAAATCGGCCAGCGTCTCCATCAAAGCCAAAGACAGGCCTGCGACGACGGCCGGGCGCGCCATCGGCAGGGCGACGGTGACGAAACTGCCCCAGGCCGACCGGCCGAGCACGCGGCTGGCCTCCAGCAGGCAGACCGACTGGCTGACGAAGGCCGCGCGGGTCAGCAGGTAGACATAGGGATAGAAGACCAGCGTCATCATCGTCGCGGCGCCGCCGATGGTGCGGATATCGGGGAACCAGTAATCGCGAGACGATTGCCAGCCGAAGAGTTCGCGCAGGGCCGTCTGCAGCGGCCCGGCATATTCCAGCAGGTCGGTATAGACGAAGGCGATGACATAGGGCGGCACGGCCAGCGGCAGCAACAATGCCCATTCGAAGATTCCCCGTCCCGGGAATCGGCAGACCGAGACCAGCCAGGCCGGCGCGATTCCAACGGCCAACACGCCGATCCCCACCCCCGACGCCAGCAGAATAGTGTTGAGCAGGTAGCCGGGCATGACGGTGGAAACCATATGCGCCCAGACCCCCTCGTCAGGCGCCAGCGCCATCAGCGCGACGGCAACGATCGGGCTGGCCACCACCAGGGCCAGCAGCATCGCGCCCGCCGTCCAGGCGTCGAAACGGGGACGCCGCCAGAGGCGCCCCCGCTTCAAAGGGTTCTCGATTTCGCCGACTACCGCCATATGCCCTTCCCTAGCGGTATCCGGCCCGATCGTACAGCTTGATCGCGACAGGAACCTGTTTGGCGACTTCGGTCAACGGCGTTTCATCCGCCTTGAACCGGCCCCAGGATTCCACGGCCTCGCTCCATTTCACGCCGGGTTTCACCGGATATTCGTAGTTGCTGGCCGAGTAATATTCCTGCGCCCAGTCGCCGCTGAGGAATTCCAGCAGCTTGACCGCCTCGTCACGGTTCTTGGCGTGCTTGGCGATGCCGGCGCCGGACACGTTCACATGGGTGCCGCGGCCGTTCTGGTTCGGGAAGACCACGCCGATGGCGGCGGCCCAGTCCTTCTGTTCCGGCTCGGCCTCGTTGAACTGCATGGCGCCGATATAATAGGTGTTGATCAGCGCCAGGTCGCATTCGCCCTGCCAGATCGCCTTGACCTGGGCGCGGTCGTTCCCCTGGGGTTTGCGGGCAAGATTCTCCTTCACGCCCTTGGCCCAGCCCTGCGCGACCTCCTCGCCCTTGGCGGCGATGATCGAGGCGAGCAGCGATTTCATATAGACATGGCCGGAGGTCCGGGTGCAGATCCTGCCCTTCCATTTCGGGTCGGTCAGTTCCTCATAACTGCCGATCTCGCCCGGTTTTACCCGGTCCTTCGCATAGACAATAACGCGCGCCCGGGCGGTCAGGCCAAACCATTTGCCGGCCGCATCGCGGTACTGCGCCGGGATATTGGCTTCCAGCACCGGCGACTTCACCGCCTGGAAGGTATCGGCCTCGGCATGCTGGCTGAGTGTCGCTATGTCGGCCGTCAGCACGAGGTCCGCTACGCTTGCATCGCCCTCTTCCTGCATGCGCTTCAGGATTCCGCCCTTCACATACTGGACGTTGACGGCGATGCCGGTCTTTTCGGTAAATTTGTCCAGCAGGGGCCGGATCAGGAATTCCTGCCGGTAGGAATAGACATTCACTTCTCCGCCGGCGGATGCCGGCTGCGCGATACCGGCCAGTCCGGCCGCCATCATCGCCGCCCCCAGGATGTATCCCGGTTTCACCAAATTTCCCAACTTCTCAACAGCGTTCATCGTCATTTCCACAATCTTCATGCAGGCCGCATGAGGCGGCACTCTCTCCATACCGTCCGGCTGCACCATGCGTCGGATTTTGGTCGGCTGGCGGTATCTAATTGAGAATGGTTCTCATTTGCAAGACATTTTTTTACCCTGCTAGCCTTTCAAGCCTCAAACTGGCAAGAAACCCTCATTCGGCAAATGCCGGAGGGAACCGAAAGATCGATATCTTTCAGTCCATTCCATCGGCCGAAGGGCTCTGGAAAAACCAGCATCGCGACAGAACGCCGCAGATGCGCGAAAACTCAAGGAGTCATCGCGTAAAGCATCAGGAAAACATTATGGGCCCACATTTCGATGAAATTCGGCGCCGGGCCATCCGGGCCGGAAAGGGTACCCGCATAGAGCGGTTCGCCGACCCCGATTCCCGCCTCGTCGGCCAGGACATGGGCCAGCCTGTCCTCGGCCCCCGCTTCGGGGAATACCGCCTTCGCCCGGGTTTCATGGATCCGGCCGACAAGTGCCGCCAACCCCCTGGCCGATCCTTCGGCCGTGCTGTCGGGGCCGACAGGGGACAAGACGGTGATGCCATGATCGCGTTCCAGATAGGCAAAAGCGTCATGTGTCGTGAAGACCACCCGCCTCTCAGGCGAAACCATCGACACCGCCATATCGACGGCGCGGCCGACGATCGCAAGGATGCGCACGAAGTCGTCGCGGCGCTTGGCAAAATCCCTGGCGTGCTGCGGGTCGACGCGCGACAGTTCATCGGCAACTGCCGCCGCATAGAGCTTCACCTGGCCAAGGCTATGCCATGCATGAGGGTCAGGCGCACCGCTGTCAGACAGGATCGGGGTAACGCCACGGCTGGCAACCAGGACCGGCCCCTTGTATCCCGAGGCAGCGACCAGCCGGTCGAGCCAGCCTTCCAGCCCCAGCCCGTTCACCACTACGAGGTCCGCCCCACTCAGGGCGGCAATATCGCGGGGCAGAGGTTCCCAGTCATGCGGCTCGCCGCCAACGGCGACCAAACTGGAAACCTCGACATAGTCGCCGCCGATTTCCCGGACCAGATCTGCCAGGACCGAGAAGCTGGCGACAACGCGCAAAGGTTCCTCCGCGCGGGTGGGGGCAGTCGAAACTACTATTGCGATGAACGGGAAAAGAAGGAAACGGACGAGGTTGTGCATTTATCGAATTATCCGTGACGATGAATGGACTGCTGGCGTCGGCGAAGAACACCGCCCTGCGGACCGGCAAAAATGGAGACGCCGTAAACAGCGCCGGCGACCAACACGATGGCCGGGCCGGAGGGCGCACCGGCATGCCAGGAAATCAGCAACCCGCAATAGCCGGAAGCCAGCGCTATGGCCCCTGCGATGACGGCCATCCCGAACACGTCGCGCGCCCATAAGCGCGCCGCGACTGCCGGCAAAATCATCAGCCCCAGCGCCATCAGCGTGCCCAATGCCTGAAACCCGGCCACAAGATTGACCACCACCAGCACCAGGAACAGCATATGCCAGCTTCCGCCGCCGGCGCCGGCCGATTCCATGAAATCGGGATCGAAGCTTTCCATGATCAGCGGCCGCCAGGCCAGGGCCAGTGCACTCAGGGTTAGGGTCGCGATCCCGGCCACCAGCAACAGCGAGGCATCGTCTACCGCCAGAACGCTGCCGAACAGCAGGCTGCGCAAGTCAACGGCGCTGCCGCCCAGCGATACGATCAATACGCCGGCGGCCAGCGCGATCAGGAAAAAGCCGGCCAGGCTCGACTCTTCCATCTGCCCGGTGGCGCGTGAGGTGATGCCGGACAGCAGGGCAACCCCCAGCCCGGCAATCGCTCCGCCGATACCGATTGCCGGCAGCCACAGCCCGCCCACCAGGAAGCCCACCGCCGCACCCGGCAACACGGAATGGGCCAGGGCATCGCCCATCAGGCTCATGCGGCGCAACACCAGCAACACGCCGACCGGCCCGCCGCCCAACGCCAGCGTCAGGCTGGCGACCAGCGCGCGCTTCATGAAGGCGTAGTCGGCGAAGGGAGCGAAGAAGAATTCGTAAATCACCCTGGACCTCAGGCCGCGGCCCAGAAATTACGGTCGGCTGCGCAGGCATCGCAGAGATGCTGCGCGCGGTGGAGATTGTCGTGGGTCAGAACCTCTTCCGTCGGCCCGCAGGCTACCGATTCATGGGCCAGCAGCATGGTCCAGCCGAAATGCCGAAGGGCCAGTTCGATATCGTGCAATACCGTCACCACGACCCGCCCTTCCCCGCTCCACCCTTCCATGATCCGCAAGAGCGCTTGGGTGGTATGGGCATCGATATTGGAAAAGGGCTCATCGAGCAGGATGACCCCGGCTTCCTGTAGAGACAGCCGTGCGAACATGGCGCGCTGGATCTGGCCGCCCGACAACGCGCCAATACGCCGATGCGCAAAGGCCTCGAGACCCACCGCGGCAATTGCCTCCTCGACCCGGTCAGCCTGTTCCTGCGTCACCCGACCGAAGGGGCCAATGCGGCGCAGCAATCCCATGCCCACCATCTCGCGCACCGAAATCGGGAAATTGCGGTCGAAACCGGCCGATTGCGGCAGGTAGGCAACGTCAGCATTGTCCATCCCGCTGACCGTTATGTTTCCGGCACGCGGCCGCAGCCGTCCTGCGATAGCCTTCAGCAGGGTCGTCTTGCCGCACCCGTTAGGGCCGACAACGGCGGAGAGCATGCCGGCGGGAAAGCGGCCCGAGACCCCTTGCAGGATATCGCCGCCATCATAGGCAAGCCGCAGGCCCTCAATCTGCAACGCGGCGCCGGTCACAGCGCCCACCATACGGCCAGCCACATTAATATTGCCAAGCTTGCGGCCACAGCCAGCCGCGAGGCCGCGCTCATTTCCAGGATGCGCACCGACATCCGCCGTTTCATGCTATATCCGGTTCGGTTAATTCCGATATAAATGTTATGTTATAACATAACGCAGGACGGGCGCCAGCCCATTGTTACGAGGGAAGGATCGAAATGAAACAGCCCGCAGCACTTGCCCCCCTGCCCGACCTTTCGTCCGATCAGCGGGAAATGCTGGCAGAACTGTTCCACCTGCTGGGCGAGCGTAACCGGCTGGGTATCGTGCTGTCCTGTTTGGATGAACCGATGGCCGTCGGCGATATCGCATCCTCGCTTGGCGTGTCGCAGTCGCTGGTCAGTCACCATTTGCGGCTGTTGCGCGCGGCCCGACTCCTGTGTGGGGAACGTCGCGGCAAGCAGGTATTCTATACCGCGGCGGATGAGCATATCCGCTGCGTGGTTACCGACCTTGCGAACCACGTGTTGGAGCCCGGCCATTCGGTCGAGGATTAGACGGGTGTCGATTGATTTCGATTCGGTAACCTGCGTAATTTAGCCGCATTCCTCATACAATATGTGCACAGAGGCAAATAATCAGTATACTGATTTCGTACTGTGGAAATCCCAAGGCGGGTCTATTGAGCAGCGAAACGACAGGGTCGGCAATCCGGCAGGAAACGGAAGCGGCAAAGCGGAACATGCCGGAAATAGCATGGCCGACCATCCTGCTCGCCTTGGGCCTGCTTGGCGGCTTCGTGTTGTCCTGTTGGGGAGCGCTGAGTGGAACCTGGCCGTTCTGGGCCGCGGCCTTGGCGAATACCGTCTTCATCTATGCGCTATACACGCCGGTCCATGATGCTTCCCATTCCGCCATCGTACCGCGCATCAAGGGTCTGCGTTGGGTCAACACTGCCATCGGCATGGCCTGCGCCGCCCCCTTGTGGATGTTTTTCCACGAGCATCGCAAGGCCCATTTCCGTCACCACGCCCGCACCAACATGGACGACGACCCGGACCTCTGGGCCAAGGGCAGCTTCGCCCGCGTGACCCTGATCCAGATACCCTGGCTGCTGGTAAATTACTTCAACCCGGTGGCGCTATGGCGGGCCTGTAACGGGCTGCGACTCTCGCCGGCCGAACGTCTAAGCACCATGGCGCTCTTCGCGGTGAACGTGGCCATTGTCGGCGCAATCGTAGCGGCCGGATATAGCGTGGAACTGGTCGTCCTTTGGCTGATTCCCTGGTTCGTCGGCCTGCACGTCATGCAGACCCTGTTCGGCTGGGCGCCCCATCACGACCATTCGGAGACCGGCCGTTACCGCGATACGCGGATCGCAGATTATCCCTTGGCCGATCTTCTGACCCTGCAGCAGAATCTGCACCTGATCCACCATATGCTGCCGGCCGTGCCCTGGTACCGCTATCGCGCGGTCTGCGAGGAAATCCGCCCGATCCTGAAAGCCAACAATGTCCGCTTCGAAGGTTTCTGGCCCACCGAGCCGGGTAAGCAAACCAACTGACCTTCGTATCGCTTGCCCCGTGGCTATTTCCGGGGCAGCATCAAGGGCATGAGTCTTTTGCCTCCAGAGCTGGAGCCGCTGGCCGCGATTCTGCTGATCGCCGCCAGCATGGGAACCTCCTTCATAACCGCCGCCTTCGGCATCGGCGGCGGCATCATGCTGGTCGCCATCATGGCGGTGATGCTGCCGCCGACCGCGCTGATCCCGGTGCATGGCGTGGTGCAGCTGGGCTCGAATTTTGGGCGCGCCCTGATCATGCTGAAACATGTGGAGCGGTCCACCATCCCGCCCTTCCTGGTCGGCAGCGCGTTGGGCGCCGGGT
>JBFFGY010000157.1:0-6668 GCA_041557215.1 Alphaproteobacteria bacterium | reverse complement strand
TGGACCTCATCAACGATATCGCCGGCCAGACCAACCTGCTGGCGCTGAACGCCACCATCGAGGCGGCGCGCGCCGGCGAGGCGGGCAAGGGTTTTGCCGTCGTCGCCCAGGAGGTCAAGAACCTCGCCAACCAGACCGCCAAGGCGACCGAGGAAATCTCGGCACAGATCACCGCGGTTCAGGACGAAACGAATGACGCGGTCGTCGCGATCGAAAAGATTCGCGGCATTATCGGCGAGGTGAACGATATCGCCACGACGATTTCTTCCGCGGTGGAGGAACAGGGCGTATCCACGCAGGAGATCGCCCGGAACGTCCAGCAGGCGGCCCGGGGCACCCAGGAAGTCAACCAGAATATCGAAAATGTCCGCAAGGCGGCCGGCGAGACCGGCGCGGCGGCCGACCAGGTGCTGAACGCCAGCCAGGAAATGGCCCGCCAGGCCGAAGGCCTGCGCAGCGAGGTCGACCGCTTCCTGCAGGAGATCCGGACGGGTTGATGACGGAAACGTGGGGAAGAGGTAAAGGAGGGCTCCGTGCGGAGCCCTCTTTTTTTGCTCAAGCGACATTCAGTCCGCCTCAATGTCGCCATTGACAAAAACCGTCAACAAGGCCAAAGGGGATTAGTGCATCCATATGGCGGGTTGCCATGTTCAGAAAAGTAAGCGGCGAACGGTCGGACAGGGTTTCGTTTCTCCTTGTTCCCAATTTCTCGATGTCGGCCTTCACGGCGATGATCGAACCGATGCGGTTGGCCAACTACACCACCGGCCGGACACTCTATGAGTGGGAGATATTGAGCCGGGACGGCGAACCCGTGATTGCCTCGAACGGCGTTCGCGTGTTGGCCGATCGGGGCATCGCCGAGGCGCCCCATCTGGAAAATCTTGTGCTGTGCAGCGGCATCGACGCGCAGCGGTTCCAGGACCCGGCGGTATTCGGCTGGCTGCGGCGCTGGGCTCGCGAGGGCACGCATGTCGGCGCGCTGTGTACCGGTGCACATGTGCTGGCCAAGGCCGGGCTGCTGAACGGCTACCGTTGCACCATCCACTGGGAGAACCTGGAAAGCTTCCGCGAGGAGTTCCCCGACCTGGACATCCAGCCGGAACTGTTCGAGATCGACCGCGACCGTTTCACCTGCGCCGGCGGGGTCGCCGCCAGCGACATGATGCTGACCGAGATCGCGCGCCGTCACGGGCCCGATGTCGCGGCCGCCGTCAGCGAGCAGTTCATGCATGAGCGTATCCGCGAAGGCCACGACAACCAACGCCTGCCGCTGCAGGCCCGGCTGCGCATCAGCCATCCCAAGCTGATCCAGGCCATCGGCGAAATGGAGCGGAACGTCGAGGAGGCGCTGACCCGAGAGGAAATCGCCGCGTGCGTCGGCCTGTCGCGACGACAGTTGGAACGGCTGTTCCGGCGCTACCTGAACACCAGCCCGGCGCGCTATTACCTGCGGCTGCGGCTGGAGCGCGCCCGGTTGCTGCTGACGCAGTCCACAATGCCGGTGACCGAGATCGCCTTTGCCTGCGGCTTCACCTCGGCCTCGCATTTCTCGAAATGCTACCGCGACATGTTCACCCGCACGCCGCGCGACGAGCGCCGGGCCCGCGGCCCGGCCGGAGAAGCGGGGGAAGAGGATGCCGCCGCCCCTTAGCGGATGGCCGCGGCATCGCCTCCAATGGAAGACACCCGAATCCCCACCGAGCTCTGGGTCAAGGCCCACATCCGGCGCCTGTCGGCGCAAGGCGTGCCGGCCTTCATCCTGCGACGTGGCGACCCCCATGGCGGCATGGTGATCCTGAAGGTCAACCGGCTCGAGCAAGGCTGCCGTGTGCTGGCCCAGACCCGCGATCTGGACGGCGCACTCTGCTGGATGCCGGCCCTGAAGGGCGACCTCGTGCCGGAACGCGACGCTGACGACTACATAACCCGCCAGACCGCGCGCGACCCCGACCTCTGGGTCGTCGAGGTCGAAACCCGCGACGGCGAGCACGGCTTCGAGGGACGTGAGCTTTAGGTCATCTTCTGCCGCTGGGCCAGCGAGCGTATGAGCAGTGAACTCCCTTCACCGTGTTTGGCGGTCGACCTCGGCTGCCAGCGCCTTCAGGGCGTCCGACACTTCCGCCGCGTAGCGGGGCTCGCTTTCCAGGCGTTTGAGATGCTCCGGTAGGCGGGCGAGTTGGTCGGCGCAGTGGGCGCGGATGTCTTCCAGGGTCGGCAGCGGCCCGATGCGGCGGCCATCCTTCATCACCGGCCGGATCAGGGACTGGCCTTGCTGCAGGTCGCCTTCGACAGTGAGGACATCGCCCGCCATCGCGCCGTCAGCGCCATAGCGGCGCCAGACCTGCTTGCGGCCGGGCCAGGTGGCCTTGCCCTCGGAACGCTTGCGCTTCGGTTTCCCGGCATATTCCTGCAGCTTGTAGGCACAGTCGAGGGCGGCCACGTCGTTGGAGGTCGTCAGGCTGGTGCCGATGCCGTAACCGTCGATCGGCGCGCCCTTACCCGCGAATTCCAGCAGCGCGTCCTCGTCGATGCCGCCGCTAGCGAAGATCGAAACGTCCTTCAGCCCGTGACCATCCAGGATCTTGCGCACCTTGACCGCATGGTCGGCGAGGTCGCCGCTGTCCAGCCTGACGCCGGCCAGCCTGATCCCGTCCGCCGCCAGCTTCGGGGCCAGCTTTGCCGCCTTCTCGGCCCCGGCTTCGGTATCGTAGGTATCGACCAGCAGGATGACCGACTGCGGGCGCGAGCGGGCGAAATTCTCGAAGGCCGCTTCCTCGCTGTTATGGGCCTGGATGAAGGAATGGGCCATGGTGCCGTAGATCGGCACGCCGTAGCGCGGCTCCGCCGGAACCGTCGCCGTGCCGCCGAAACCGGCGATGTAGCTGGCTCGTGCGGCCATCAGTCCCGCCTCCGCCCCATGGGCGCGCCTGAGGCCGAAATCGACCAGCAGCTTGCCCGGCGCGGCCAATGCCATGCGCGCGGCCTTCGACGCAATCAGCGTCTGGAAATGAAGGATGTTGATCAGCCGCGTCTCCACCAGTTGGGCCTGCGGCAGCGGCGCGGTGACCCGGATGATCGGCTCGTCGGCGAAGATCGCGGTGCCCTCCGGCGGGGCATGGACCTCACCGGTGAAGCGGAGATCGGCCAGTTGGTCGATGAAACCGGGCGGGAAATGCTTGCTGACCGCCAGCCAGTCCAGTTCGGCCTGGCTGAAATGCGCCTGTTCCAGGAACTCCACCGCCTGCTCCAGACCAGCCGCCACCAGGAAGCCGCGCCGGGCGGGCAGCTTGCGCACGAAGAACTCGAAAACCGCGGTCTCCGTCATGCCATGCTCCAGATAGGATTGCAGCATGGTCAACTGGTAGAGATCGGTCAGCAGCAGGCTGCGGCCCGGATCCGGAATAGGCAGGCTGTCGCTGGGAGAAGGCATGGGCAAGACTATACCCTCACCGCCTCCTCCCGCCATTGCGGCAGATCAAGCTGCAAGACCGCCAGTGCCGTGTGTCATTTACAGCGGCAATCCCGCCTTGCGCAGGCCGTCGACGAAATGTTCCATGTCGTCGGATTTCTGGTAAGGGAACAGGCTGTCGACATAGGCACGCCAGCGCACCTTTTCCGGACCGCCATAGGGCTCGGTCAGGGGCTCGTAGCGCCGGAAAAGGTCCTGCCCGCGCCGGGTCGCCTCTTCGCCCTCGCCCAGATGCGCATAGGCGGCGGCAATGAAGAAATCGCGCATATTGGGGAACTTCCGCGCCTGCATCATCGAGCGGATCGCGGCGCCATACCGGCGGGCGGTGAATTCGCCGATGCCCAGATTGATATGGCAGCCCGAGGATGCGATCGGGTTGATCTTGCGGCCCTCCAGCGCGCAGGCTATGCCGTCGGCGGGCTCGCCGGAATAGACCAGCATCCAGGCCTTGACACAGTAATTGCTGTATTCGCTGGGATTCAGCGCGATCGCCCGGTCGATGTGGGACTCCGCCAGGCCGGGGCGGCGATTGTAGAAATGCGCGACGGCCAGAGTCCAGTGCCCGAAGCTGCATCGGTCGTCCAGTGCCACGGCGCGTTCGGCGAAGGCCTGGGCCCTGTCCAGCGCCCGTAGCCGCCCCATGGGCGACCACTCGGCCTCGTATTCCGTGATGTAGCTGACCGCCAGCCCGGACCAGGCCGGCGCCAGCGACGGATCCAGCTCCAGCGCCTGTTCGAACAGGCGGCGGCCTTCGGTCACATTCTCTCGCCCCCCGCCGGAGACACGGTGCCTTGCGCGCAGCAGGTAATCATAGGCCACCATGTTTTCGGGCGATTTCGCCTCCGAGCGCAGCCGGCTGGCGTCCTCCACATGGCCGGCCAGCGAGGCGACGATATTGGTGGTGATGTCGTCCTGCACCGCCAGCAAATCCTCGGCTTCGCGGTCGTATTTCTCGCCCCAAAGGCGCTGGCCCGTCCGCGTGTCGACGAGTTGCACGATGACGCGCAGCCGTCCTCCCGCCGGTAGTACCGATCCCTCCAGCACATGCGCCACGCCCAGTTTGCGGCCGGCCTGTGCCGGGTCCAGGTCTGCCCCTTCCAGCGCGCCGGACGACCCGCCGGCAATCACGAACAGGTCGCGAAAGCGCGTAAGGCCGGCCAGGATGTCGCCAGTGATGCCGCTGGCGAAATAGTCGGTGCCGGGATCGCCGCTCATATTCGCGAAGGGCAACACCGCGATCGAGGGCCTGCCGCCGGTGCGCGACAGGTCCACCAGGTCGCCGTTCGGTCCCTTGGCCACGAATTCCGCGTCGTTGCCGTTGCCGTTGCGGCGGTGGCGTATTTCATGGAACAGGGCGATGGTCGACGCCTCCGGTTCCACCTGCAGTTCCTCCCGCAGAAGCTCGCGGCAGGATTGGTACTGCTGCAGCGCCATGGCGTGGCGACCCTGCGCGGCATAGGCCCGCATCAGGCCGCGATGCGCCGGTTCCTGCAGCGGATCGATCGACAACAGGCGCAACGCCGCGGAAATGCAGCGCTCGGCATCTCCAGCCGCGCAATAATCCTCGATCAGCTTCAGCAACGCGTCGACGGCCAGAAAGCGCAGCCGCTCCCGCTCGCCGCGCAGCCAGTGGTCGAAACTGCTCTCGTTCAGATGGACGCCGTCCAGCAGGTCGCCGCGATAGAGCGCCACCGCCTTTTCGGTCGCCTCGGCCCGGCCTTCGCCAAGCAGCGACTTGAAATGCGCCACGTCGAGATCGACCCGGGCCATGTCCAGCGCCACTTGCTCGGCATCGGCCAGCAGCGGCCCCTCGTCGCCATTCGTCACCGCCTTGCGCAGCCGCGACAGCGCCTGGCGCAGGTTGGTGCGCGCCTGTTCGTCGGTGTTGCGGCTCCAGAACAGCCCGGCCAGCTTGTCGCGCGTTTGCGCCTGTCCCTCCTGCAAGGCGAGGTAGGCCAGCATCGCTCCTGTCTTTCTGGTAACGGCAATCTCTCCGGCCCCGCCGGCAGGGCCGATCTCCATGCCGCCAAGCAGCGAGATCTTCAGCCCGGTCATGGGATTCCCCTTTTGTATGGGGAAACTTTGCCTGTTTTCTGCCGATCTTGCAACGATGTTACGGAAAATCCGTCCTCGTCACGGTCGAATTCACGCTCATGTCACGCCTGCAATCCCGGTTGCGTCACGCCGCCTCGGGCACAATCCGGAAAACATCGAGAGAGCGAAGAGACATCGACATGCGAGACGACCTGACCACAAACCTTCATATTTCGGCCCATCTCGGCGGCGTCGCACCGCAGCGCCACGAGATTGCACGGCGGGAGCACATTGCGAAGCTCTGGGCGCTGCATGAAACGGAGCAGCGTGAGGCGACGAGCGGCCGGGCCATGCGGGCCATGGCGCAGTTCTGGAGCCTGCTGCGCACCGCCGTCGCCCCCGCGCATTCCATCGGCATCCCCGAACCGGGCCGGCGCAGCCTGCCGGCGGAATAGAAAGCGGGTTATCGGTCAACCAGTTCGACCGAACGCGCCGTTGCGTGCATATCGGAATGGTGCCACTCTGCCACCTGAACGGCCGGTTCTAATGGCCGCAATGGCAGGGAGGCCGGGATGAAGGCGAATTATTCGGCGGCGCTGGCCGAGGCGCCGGGGCACAAGGAACACCCCTTTTCGGAAGAGGAATATTGCGGGCGGCTGGAACGGCTGCGGGCGGCGATGGCGTCGGCAAAGGTCGATTTGCTATTCCTGACGGCACCGGAATCGATCCACTACCTGACCGGTTTCGCCTGCGAATGGTACCAGGCGCAGAGCGGGCGGGCCTTCCCGGCGACCAGCGGCGTCGCGGTGCAGGTGGACCGGGACGACTACATCCATTTCGAGACGCCCAGTGAGGCGATCCTGACCGCCATCGGCACGGTGTCGCGCGACGTGCGCATCTTCCCGCTGGAGAACCGCCGCAACGGCCTGGCCTCCATCCTGAAGGAACTGGGGGCGGAGGGATGGCTGAAGGGCACGGTGGGGCTGGAACTATACAACTACCGCCCCAACCCGATGCAGGCCGACCTGTTTCGCGAGGGCTTCGCCGGGGCGGGCATGAAGGTGGTCGACGGCAGTGACATCTTGCGCGGCGTGCGGCACATAAAATCGCCGGCAGAGATGGCCTGTTTCGCCGAGGCCGCGCGCATCGCCGATATCGGCAT
>JBFFGY010000156.1:0-6731 GCA_041557215.1 Alphaproteobacteria bacterium | reverse complement strand
TGCGTTGTGGGCTTCCGATGCCCGGGCCCAGGCCGGCGCCGCCGAATCCACCGTCGTGCTCGTCTACCAGCGTTTCGGCGAGGACAGTAAGACCGCCAACAGCGTTACCCTGGCGGAATTCGACGCTCATATCGGCCAGTTGACGGACGACAAATTCAATCTCATGCCGTTGACCGATATCCTGGCGGCGATCGACAAGGGAGAGAAGCTGACAAACCGAACGGTGGCGATCACGATCGACGACAGCTTCCGGTCCGTCTATGAAAAGGCCTGGCCCCGGTTGAAGAAGGCCGGCATTCCCTTCACCCTGTTCGTCTCCACTGATTCGGCCGACCGCAATCTGGCTGGATATATGACGTGGGACGAAATCCGGGAGCTCAAGGCGGCTGGCGTGACGATCGGTTCCCATACCGCCGGATTCCTGCCGCTTTCCGAATCCACCCCGAAGGCTTTTCGTGCCGACGTCGCCCGCTCGGTCGAAAGTTTCGAACGCGAACTGGGAGAACGACCGACCCTGTTTTCCTGGCCGCGTGGCGAGATGGGGGCCGCGGCCGCCAGGATGCTGGAGGAACTCGGATTCCAGGCTGCTTTCGGCTATCATTCCGGCCCGATCCATTCATTGGCGGACAGGATGCTGCTGCCGCGTTTTCCGATGGTCGGGAACTATGCGGGGAACAAGGAATTCCGCCTGCGCGTAAATACGCTCGCCCTGCCGCTGATCAATGTGAGTCCGGCGGATCCCATGTTGGACGGAGCGGCGCCCGCCAGATTTTCCTTCATGATAGACCCTTCGGCCGGCCGGATACGCGGTTTCAACTGTTTCCATTCCAGCCAGGGCCAGCTCGAATTGCAGGAAATTGGCGATCGGCATATGAGGCTGCCCTCGATACCTCAACGCTGACGGGAACCTGGCGGATAAACTTTACGATGCCGACGGGCGGCAAGCGCTTCCGCTGGTGGGGCATGCAATATTACAGCGCGCGTTGAACGGGTTGGGAGATTCTGTCATGAAACGGTTGGCTTTTGCCGTTTTTATTGCCGGCACGGTTCTCGCCGCAATCTTGCCGCGCCCCGCATTGTCGCAAGCGGGTGCAAGTCAGGCGACCGTTGTTTTGAACTATCAGCGCTTCGGCGAGGATAAGTATCCGCGAACCAATGTGCCCATAAGCCTGTTCGAGACCAATATCGCGATACTGGTCGGAGGGCGTTATACCGTTATCGACGCGGAGAAGGCTGTTTCCACTCTTTTCAACGGTGAACTCCTGAGCAACAGGTCGGTGGTCATAACTATCGATGATGCGTACCGGTCCGTCTACGAAATCGCCTGGCCCCGTCTGAAGAAGGCCGGCCTGCCCTTTACCCTGTTCGTGTCGACCGACGCCATTGATGGTGGCGGTCCGGGATTCATGACCTGGGATGAAATTCGGGAACTCAAGGCGGCGGGTGTGACGATCGGTGCGCACGGCGCGGCCCACCTGCATATGGCGGACAGTACGCCTGAGGAAATCAGTGCGGATATCGAAAAGTCGGCCTGGCGGATCGAGGAGGAACTGGGAGAGCGGCCGGTACTGTTTTCCTATCCGCATGGTGAAATATCGCTGGCGGCGCGCAATGCCGTGGTTGCGGCCGGGTTCAAGGCGGCGTTCGGTCAGCATTCCGGTACGGTCAACGAAACCCTGGACCGCTATATGCTGCCGCGATTTTCTATCAACGGAAAATATGGCGTCAGGGGAGAATTCATCAAACGGATCGATACGCTTGGCCTGCCGCTACGCGACCTAATCCCGGCCGATCCGCTTATTTTGCCCAGTACCGAACCTGTTATTGCCTTTACGCTTGACGAATCGGTGGGACGCCCACGGAAATTTCATTGTTTCCATTCGGACGAGTCGGAGGACTTCGTGGAAGTTGCCCTCGTCCCGCTGGAAGGGCGCCGCTACGAACTGAATTTCAAAAGTGGGTTCCCGGCGGGCGCCTGGCGCCTGAATTGCACCATGCCCACGGGGGGAAAGCGTTTCCGCTGGTGGGCATGCAGTTTTATACGGCAGTCCAATAAAGGAAATTTGCCGCCGATCGCAGTTCAGGCACCGGATTCGAAAGCGATGACCTGGTCGCTGAGAAAGGCTTCATCGAACGGCATCAGGCGGTTTACCCGGATGATGCTGCGCAGCAGGTCGACATATTCCTCTCCCTTCTGCGAATATGATTGCAGGCCGTCCGCCAGGGACAGGCCATCGGGTTTGTGACCTTCCAGTCTGATCTCCGCACGTTTGGCACGCAGATACCTGTAGGCGCGATGGGTGTTCAAATTCAGCAAATAGGCTTCTACCGAGTCCGAAAGCCGGTCGAAGGCCCGCACCTTATGAGTCATGCCGGCCTCACGCCCTTCGGGCACCAGCCCGCGGCCACCCGCGGTGGTCCATTGTCCGAAAATCGCATTGCCCGCCGTCGCGAAGCGCGATGTGCCCCATCCGCTTTCGATGGCGGCCTGGGCGATTGCCAGGGACGCGGGAACCACGTCTACACGCCTCAGCAGGATGTCCAGGCGCTCCGGAGAGGTTTTGTACCGTATGGCAAGTCGTTCCAGCCAGCTTTTGGCATTTGCGGGCAGCGGTTTGCCGGCGGCTACCAGGTCGGAAATATAGATCAGTCGGCGGCGGTCCGCCGCAATATGGCTGTTCGCTTCAAGCACCATCGGCAGGACGACCGAAAGAAACAGCGTCTTGCGCCGTTTCACGTTCCGGATTTCGCTCAGGCCGGTCGGCAGGGTGGCAAGCCTCAGGCGCGGTACCGGCTTGTTGAATTTTCGAATGAGGTCGAGACTATAACCCTTGCGGCGGAAGGCTTTCCCCAGCTGATCCACCGTCATGGTGGTCATGAAGGCAACTTCGGGGTTTGCGGCAATCGCCACGGGGGGCAGCGGCAGCGGCTCGTATCGAGTCACAGGAACCGACGCAGCTACGCCCGTAGAACCTTCGATAGTCACCATTAATGCCAAGCCGGCCAGGCCTGACAAGACACCCGGCCAAACCGCGCCCAACTCGCGCCGCAGCCGGGTCAGATCAGGTGATACCCCCACGCACCTTCTCCCCTGTCGAACCGGCTTTGGCCGGTTCCAGTCTCTCTGAGCCCTACTGTACTGCGCGTACTTCCGTGACTTCCGGAATATAGTGGCGCAGCATATTTTCAATTCCGTTCTTGAGGGTCATCGTCGCGCTCGGGCAGCCGCCGCAGGCTCCCCTCATCTGCAACATGACCACCCCCTGCTGAAAACCATGGAACACGATGTCGCCGCCATCCTGGGCCACCACCGGGCGGACCCGTGTTTCCAGCAGTTCCTTGATCTGGGAAACGATCTCTGCGTCATCTTCGCTGTATTCTTCGTCGCCGGCGCCGGTTTCGCCTTCATTCATGACCGCGTGGCCGGCGGTAAAATGCTCCATGATAACGCCGAGAATCGCCGGCTTCAGAAGAGGCCATTCCGCGCTGTCGGCCTTGGTCACGGCGATGAAATCGCCGCCCAGAAAAACACCGGTGACATCGTCGACGCGGAACAACCGCTCTGCCAGCGGCGACTTTCCCTCCGCCTCTTCGCCCGAACGGAAATCCGCTGTACCATCGGCAAGCACGGGGCGGCCCGGAATGAATTTCAACGTGGCCGGATTTGGCGTCTGTTCGGTCTGAATAAACATCTTTTATATCTCCTGCCGCATGGCGTCTCTGTATGGGTGGAGAAGATTGGTCCGCTCAGGCTTAAAATCAACCCTGTCTTACCATTCCGCTCTTATCTCCCCCGACTCTTTCGGCTGAATTCAGGCTATTCCCACGATATCTTCGTCGGTAAGCGACCCCGGCACGATTGTCACCGGGACCCGCAATCTTGCCGAGCCTTTCCCGACGAGATAGCTGATCAGCGGCCCCGGTCCCGATGATTCGGTGCTGGCGGCCAGCACGAGAATCGAAATCGACTGCTCTTCATCCAGAAGTTTTTCGAGCTCTTCCCTGATGTCGCCTTCGCGCATATGGACGACCGGAAAGTTGCCGGACCATTCCTTCACTTCCGACGACAGCTTCTGCATCAGGCTTTCCGCTTCCTCGCGCGCTTCCTCGCGCATCAGGTCGCCGACGGCCATCCAGTGCTGGAATTCAGCCGGTTGCTGGACGTAAAGCAAGGCGACGCGTCCGCCCGTGCGCATGGCGCGTCGCGAGGCGAAGTGAAGGGCGACCTGCATTTCCTCGGAATCGTCGACGACAACGAGGAATGTGCGGTCTGATTCTCTGCCGCCTTTCTTTTCCTGTATTTCATCCGTCATTTGAATTCCCCCGGAGGGCCGATCGCGACCCGAATCAGTCGCTATCATGCCCGCGAATTTTTGTTCCGGCAATCTCTGCCCTTCGTTCCTACGAAGTCAGCAGCAGGCGGGCCGCTTCATGCAATTCCGGACTGGCCGCCGCCAGCACCTTGTCACCTGACGCCAGGCCCAGCGGCCCGCCGTCCCAATCGGTAATAACGCCACCCGCTCCCTGGATGATCGCGACATGGGCGCAATAGTCATACGGGTCCATATCGGCCTCCACCACCAGATCGATCTGTCCGCAGGCAAGCATGGCATACTGGTAGCACTCGCCGCCGTAATGCACGAATTTCACTGCATCGCGCAGCCTGGCATATCCCTGCCGCTCGGCCTCGACTTCGTCGAACATATGCGGTGAAGTCGACCACAGGACCGCATCGTCGATACCGCCGCGTGCCGCCGTGCGAACCGGTTTGCCGTTGAATGCGGTTGCCCGCCCGGCGGCTCCGATCCAGCGCTCGCCGGTCACCGGCTGGTCGATGATGCCCAGGATGGGCCGCCCCGCATGCAGCAGCGCAATCAGGGTGCCGAATACCGGAACGCCGCTCAGGAATGCCTTGGTGCCGTCCACCGGGTCCAGCACCCATACATATTCGGCGTCGTCCCGGTCGGGGCCGTGCTCTTCGCCCACCACCCCATGGCCCGGGACAACCTCCCTGATGATCTCTCTCATCCGGGTTTCGGCTTCCCGATCGGCGATCGTTACCGGGCTTTCGTCCGCCTTGTCGATGATTCCCAAAGGCTGGCGGAAATAGCGTAGCAACACCTCGCCGGCTGCATCGGCCAGACGGTTGCCCAGAACAACATATTCGTCGGGACAGGATTCGCTCATTAAGCTTTGCAGGCGCCCGAAGGCGCCAGTCCTCAGGGCAGCGGCTTCGGGTCGTCGCTGAAACTGCGCAAGAACGCGATCAGGTTGGCCCGGTCATCGGCGCTTTTCAGTCCCGCAAAACTCATCTTGGTGCCTGGCGCGAAATCCTTCGGTTTGGTCAGGAAAGCGTCCAGGCTGTCATAAGACCATTCGTCGCCCATATCGGTTAGCGCTCCGGAATAACTGTAGCCTTCCCCGCCGGCGATTGGCCTGCCTACGATATCCCAAAGGTTCGGTCCGACCTTGTTGGCGCCACCCTTGTCGAAGCTGTGACAGGCAGCGCATTTCTTCGAAACCTTAGCACCGGCATCCTGGTCGGCCGAGGCCAGCAGCGCCGAGATGCTCTCACCGCCGTCGGCCGGAGCGGTTGCTCCCCCCGCCGGCTCTGCGGCTGGGGTTTCCGCTGCCGGTTCCGTCGCGGCGACGTCTTCGCCCTCGATCAGCGGATAGGCAGGCTTGTCAATTTCCTTGGGGTGATACAGGAATTCGCCGCCCCAATAGGCAATCAGGGCGACCCAGAAGCCCACTAACAGGCTCAGGCCGAGATAAGTCATAAATGCTGGATTTTTCGACATGGTCCGTATTTCCTGTTTCACCTTCTCGCGTCGGCCTGCGCGGTATATTCTCTGCGCCGCCCGAAATCAACATCAGTCGGCAATAAAGTGAAGATTCGTCGCAGTCAGACCTCTGAAAGTTAACGATGAGCCTACCTCAAAATCCCGTTGTCGTCATCCCGGCCCGGCTTGCCGCGACCAGGCTGCCGGACAAACCGCTGGCCGATATCCATGGCGAACCGATGATCGTGCATGTCTGGCGCCGCGCCATGGAAGCGGAACTCGGACCGGTCATCGTGGCGGCCGCCGAACAGGTGGTGGCCGAAGCCGTGCGCGCGGCGGGGGGGACGGCGATGCTGACCGACCCGGACCTGCCCTCCGGGTCTGACCGCATTCACCGAGCGCTGGAAGCGGCAGATCCTGGCGGCCGTCACGATGCGGTGATCAATCTGCAGGGCGATCTGCCGACGATCGATCCGGAATCGGTGCGGGCGTCGCTGGCGCCGCTGGCCGACGATGCAGTCGATATCGCCACCTTGGCCGCCGTCATTACCCGTGAGGAAGAGCGCGACAACCCCAACGTGGTCAAGGCCGTCGTCGGGCTGGCTTCCGGACAGACCATTGGACGGGCGCTCTATTTTACCCGGACGACCGCGCCCTGGGGCGATGGGCCGCTCTATCACCATATCGGGCTCTATGCCTATCGTCGCAAGGCGCTGGCGCGTTTCGTCGGCCTGCCGCCCGGCGTGCTGGAACGGCGCGAGAAGCTGGAGCAGCTGCGCGCGCTGGAGGCCGGGATGCGCATCGACGTGGCGCTCGTTGACACGGTGCCGCTGGGTGTCGATACTCCCGCCGACCTCGAACGCGCCCGGGATGTCCTGGCGCCCCGCTGACGGACGGATACTGCATATGAGCAAGGATACGGACCCGGCGAACCTGATCGCCTTCCAG
>JBFFGY010000155.1:0-6756 GCA_041557215.1 Alphaproteobacteria bacterium | reverse complement strand
CGGCGGCCGGGTCCGATGCGCGGTTTGATTTCGTCGGCGACACTGCGGGAAAACACGAACAGGCCGCGCACCCGGGACAGGTCTGTAGACAGATCCTCGCTGATGCCGTCGCTGATATGGTCTTCGTCCGGGTCGCCGCTGAGATTGTCGAAAGGCAGGACGAGTACCGATGGGCGATCGTCCGCGGAACCCGATCCCGGCGGGCCGTCCTGCGGCCACCATAGCCAGGCAACTGCCATCGCACCCGCCGCAACGAGCACCGCAATAGCGGTCGCCATACGATAGCGGCTGGCTTTTCGCGAAGATACGCCGTGCGGGGCCAATGAGTGTCCCAGCACTACACGATAGGCGGTCACCGGTTCGGCTATGTTCTTGAGTCGCTGCGGGCCCAAAGATTCGAACTGCAGATCGACCTTCCGCGCAACTTGCGCCGCCACGGATTCCGACAGGCATGTGCCGCCGGACTCGGCCAGGGCCTCCAGGCGGGCTGCAACGTTGACGCCGTCGCCCATCAGGTCGTCTCCATCGACCATGATGTCGCCGAGATTGATCCCGATCCGGAACAGCATCCGCCGCGACTCCTCGAGATCGGCGTTCCTTTTCGCGAGATGTCCCTGCACGGCATTCGCGCAGCGGACGGCCTCGACCGGGCTCGCGAATTCCGCAATGATGCTGTCGCCCGCGCCGCCGAAAACGCGGCCGCTATGGGTCGATATCAGTTTCTCGATGTCGGCCTGGTAACTGCGCAGAAGCTCCAGCGTCGCTTCCTCGTCCTGGCTCATCAGGCGCGAGTAGCTGACTACGTCGCCGCAAAGAATGGTCGTCAGTTTACGTTCCACGTCCCGCCTGCCACGTGGTTCATCCTTGCCGCATTATGACCACGAGTACTGAATCATGTCCAGCAGCCTCACTTGCCGGAACGGGTGGGCTTGCGTGATGGAAGGCGGCGGGATATGTTCGCCGCCCTTTCCAATCGTACATTACCAGCCGGGAGGATTTCATGGCCGACGTCGGAGGCATCGCGGGTGCGCAGCTTCGTTCCTTTATCGAGCGAATCGAACGTCTTGAAGAAGAAAAGGCCGCACTGGCCGCCGATATACGCGAGGTTTTTGCGGAGGCCAAGGGCAACGGTTTCGACCCCAAGGTCATGCGCCAGGTATTGAAGCTGCGCAAGCTGGACCAGGCCGACCGCCAGGAACTGGAAGCCCTGCTGGACCTTTACATGTCTGCTATCGGAATGGGCCCTGGGCTGGAAGGTGTCGAACCTCCCGAAGGCTGAAGGTACGCGGCCACGGCCGGTCGGGGATCATTTCGGGCGGTCAAGGAACCGGCTGGGGTGGATGTTTCGCGGATTGTCTTCCCAGCCAGTGACACCCGCTGATACGAGATGGCGCGATGCGTGGTGATATAGCGGCGCCACCGGATATTGGGACATCGCCCTCTGATGCGCGCGGTACATCCCGATAGCCCGTTCGCGCGGGTCGGTCTGGCCCTTCGCCTGCGACAGCATCCGGTCGAATTTTTCGTCCGAAAACCTTCCGTAATTGAAGCGGTCATTCGCGGTCTGGAATAGCTCCATTATCGCCATCGGGTCGTCGAAATCGCCGATCCAGCCTGCCCGTGCGACGTCGAAATCACCGAGTCCGAGATCGCCGTAATGGACGGCGTAGTGGTTACCGTATAGATCGGTCTTTACGCCGATCTTTTTCCACATTTTGGCAATTGTCTCGGCAACTTTCCGGTGCTTTTCGCTGTTGTTGTAATGCAGCGTCAGCCGCAGGGAGTCCGACACGCCATATCCGGCGGCTTCAAGCAACTGCTTGGCTTTGGCCCGATTTTCTTCTGGCGATACCGGCCGGACGACGGCGCGGGGGGTGTCCGTGGCTGGTTTCGCCGGTTCGCGCAAGCCGCTAATACCGGGCGGCAAGATTCCTGTTGCGGGGATTTCACCCCGGTCCAGAACTTCCGTCACCAGTCCCCGGGAATCTATCGCCAGCGTCAGCGCCTGCCGTACGCGCAAATCGTCAAAGGGCGGGCGTTTCGTATTGAAAACCAGATAGTCCATCGTCAGAGTGGGATACAGCCTGACTATTTCCGGCGACTTTTCGATCAGTTCGGGAATCCATTCGCGCGGCAGACCGGAGAGGGTGTCGAGTTCGCCTGCGAAGAACCGCTCCAGCGCCAGTTCGCCCTGATCCACGATGTCGTAGTACATGTTATCAATGATAACCGACGCCGGATCGTGGAAATCCCAGTTCTTACGGAGCTTGATATAGCGCCCAGGCAGCCATTCGCCAAGGATGTAGGCGCCGTTGCTGACCATGCGGCCGGGCCTCATCCAGCTGTCGCCATCTTTTTCAATCAGGTCCTTGCGTAACGGGAAGGAGGACTGATGGCTCAGAAGGGACAGGAAATGCGGCGTGGGGCGCTCCAGTTCGAAGACCAGCGTCCGCTTGTTCCCTGCCTTGACGCCCAGGGAGGCCGGGTCTGCCTTGCCGGCGTGGATTTGTGCGGCACCTTTGATCACATGGAACATCGACGCAAAGGGTGCGGTCGATTTGGGCGCCAGCAGCCGCTGGAAGGCGTATACGAAATCACCGGCTACCAACGGCCGGCCGTCCGACCATTTCAGGTCATTGCGCAACTGGAAGACCCAGCGGAGTCCTTTTTTTTCGATTTTCCAACTCTCGGCGGCACCGGGCTGGATTGTGCCTGTGGCGTCTTCCGCGACCAGCCCCATGAACAGATCAGTCACGATCGCGCGCTCGGTCGGGCGAACCGCGTATTGCGGATCCAGCCAAGTGGGCCCTTCCATGACGCCCCGGTGGAATTCGCGCTCGATGATCTGGCTTCGGGCCGGGCCACATACTGCCGCAAGAACCAGGGCAGTCACCGCAAATGCCATGAACCGGCTGCCGATATCGCTGAGTTTTGGCAAAGCGCCCCACCGTTTTTATTGCGTTCAATTGTTCCCGGAACCTAGCCGCCACGGGCATCTGCCGCAAGCGGCTTTGTATCGTGGCTGGCCCGGCAACGGGATGTGGACTCCGCCGCAATGGTATCTACCCTAAGCATGAAATTTACCCCTCCACGATAGGCTGGTTATTCTGGTGGCTGTTCGACAAAGGGGTGGAAATGGGAATTCACATAAATCTGGGCGGTAGCGGGCGTGGACGCCACTGGCAAATCGACCTGTCCTCGCCCCCGGTTGAGGCGCATCAGACCGGTAGCAAATTCGGGGCGATTTTCCTGATCCTGTTCGCCTTGGTCTGGGGCGGGTTCCCGACGATCGGGCTGTTTTCGATGTCGCAGTCCGGTGACTTGGGAGGCGAAGCGTTCCTGTTTCTTCTGTTTCCGGTGATCGGCCTCGGTATTCTGGCTTTCGGGGTCCACAACCTTCTATGGCGGCGGCACGTCGCGTTCGACGGGAAGGTTTTCAGCGTTACCGAACGCGGCCTGCTGGGCACGAAGAACTGGACCGAACCATTGTCGAGCTTCGATGGCGTGCTGCGCAAGACCAAGCGGGTGAAGACCAAGAACAGCAGCTACACGCTCTATATGATCGATCTCCTCCATCCCGATCCGGATCGGCGAATCAACCTCTATACCCACACCAGCGACAGCGGCTACAGGGCGAAGTGGGAAAGTTATGCGCGCTTGCTTGATTTGCCCGCATTTGACGAGGGCGATGGCGGCGTTATTCGGCGCGAGGCTGCCGACCTGGACAAGTCGGTCGGGGAACTGTTACGTGAGGGTAAATTACAGGTCGACTACGATATCCTTTCCCAACCGGCCGCGGGACTGGCAACCGATTTCGAGGGCGATACCGTCGTAATTACGCGAACGGGCCCGCAAAACCCCTGGTGGGGATCGCTGCTGGCCGTCCTGTTCCCGTTGATCTTTGTCGGTATCGGATTTTTCGTCACCGACATGGATATGCTGGGGCGTATCATATTCGGGGGCGTGGGAACGCTGTTCGAGATCTTGTTCGTGCTCGCGGTCTATAACGACCTGACCTCGCGGGGGCGACTGAGGGTCGGGCCCGACGGCATACGGATCAACAAGGTCAGGGCAAGCGGCGAAAATGAAGGGAAGTTCATTCCCGCCCGAGAACTGGAATCCGTTGTCGTTAACAAGAAGGACAACGAATGGCGCGCGTCCCTTATCATTGCGAGCGACCGGGAAATGCTGCGGTTCGGCGCAGGCCTGCCACGGACCTCGCTGGATTTCGTGGCTAACACAGTCATGGCCAAGATTGCCGAATCGGAACGGCGGGGAAGGCGAGGCTAACCGCCGGCCGTCAGCAACAGCTTTCCGTCCCAGTCGGCGTCGCCCTGCGGCGGGTCGATGCGCTGGCGCGTCAGTGTCGGCAAGGTGCTGGCCAGCAGGTCGCGCGGGTCATTTGCATCCTTCTCGGTCAACGCAAGACTGACCATGCCAAGCGGCTGGCGCAGGTCCTCCCGGGTGACCGTCGCCACCCATAGCGTTGTCTCACCCACGGTCGATTCCAGCCGGAAGCCTGAATCCCAGAGGCGCAGGACCAATCGTGTCTGGTCGCCATCCTCCCGCATGGTAAGCATGAGGTGCGGCGTACGGCCCTGATGCAGCTTCGGGACCACCGGCAGCATCGCCATTCCGCTTACGGTCGCCAGCCAGGCAACCGCGCCGATGGCGTTCCAGGGAGCGGGTTCCCGCCATCCGGCCCCTCCCAGCGCCTGCCGCAGATTGTCGGGCGAACCGGCCAGCTGCAGGACGAAGGGCTCCTCATATTGCCCGCCGAGATCGATGCGATGCGACGGCAGGCTGACCCAGTCTTCGGTGATCCATTGCGCGGCGGAAATCACGGTGGCCCGCGGGGCCGGCTGATAGCGTGCGAGATCGCCCGAGTGGGAAGAGCCGATATTGGCGGCTCCCGCAAGCACAAGGACGCCCACCACCACCGGCATTAGCCCCCGAGACAATCCGCCGGCCGGTCGATGGCGGATATAGGCGATGCCCAGCAAAGCGACCCAGGCGATGCTGAAACCCAGGCCGCCGGCCACATCGGTGAACCAGTGTGCGCCCAGATAAAGGCGCGACAGCGCGATCAGGCCCACCAGCAGCGAAGCTGACGCGGCGACGAAGCGGCGCAGGATCGGACCGGTTTCGCGGAGCACCATGACGGTCAGGAAACCATAGAGGACTGCGTTCACCGTGGCATGGCCACTGGGAAAGGAAAAGGCGCTCCAACCCTCGTAAAGCTCGGGAATGGGCCGCGGTGTCTTCAGGGCGATCTTGATGGCCGCCGCGCCGGCCTGGGCGACGATCACCGATGCCGCAAGATAGGTGGCATCAATCCAGGACCGGCGCCAGAGTAGCCAGGCGACGCCTGCCACGAACACGGGGACGGTTACTTTCGCATCGCCGAGTTCGGTGACGGCAACCATCGCCATGTCGCCCCAGGGCGTGCGGATGGATTGCAGCGCATTGAAAATGGAACTGTCGGCTCGGACCAGCATATCGCCGGCGATAACCTGCTCGATGATCGCAAAGAAAGCCCAGCCTCCCAGGATCAGCAGCACCGCCAGCGGCGCCAGGGCCCTGGCCTCCCGGTGGTTGGGATCGAGGAGGGCGACTATTTCCCGCCCCACCATATTGTCGTGCGCCCTGGCCCAGATGAGCAAACGCCTGATGGCCGCTGCCGCGGCGGGAACGCCCCAGAACAGGACGGAACGTGCAATCAGCATCAGCAGATATCCGATGACCAGCACCAGAAGGATCAGGGCGCCCAGCCGCGCCGTCACCTCGCCCGCAAGCTGCAGGCTGGCCCCGACCAGCGCGCCAGGCAGGATATAGGCCGGCGCCCAGCACAGGGCCGCCAGGACGGCGGCCACGGCAAACCGCCGCCTGTCCATCCCGGCCATGCCGCCGATAGCGGGGATGATGCCGCGCAAGGGCGGGGTCAGGCGCCCGATCAATATGGCCTTGCCGCCATGGTCCGCGAAAAACCGCTCGGCCCGGGCCACCAGCGCCTTGCGCCTGCCCAGAGGGCCCCAACTCAGAAGGGCACGGCCGTATCTTCGGCCCATCCAGTAGGACAGGATATCGCCTGCCACTGCGCCAAGACCGGCGAGGATCAGCAAGGGGCCCATATCCAGGGCGCCGGTTGGCACCAGTATGGCTGCGCCGACGATGATCGTGGAACCGGGAATGAAGGACCCGAATACCGGGACCGATTCCCAGAACGCCATGGCGAATACCAGGAAATAGGCGAGGAACTGGTATGCGGCGACAAATGCGGCGAATTGGTCGAACCAGGACATGGCGTGACGCTACCATGATTCGTGCTTTCCGGAAGTAGCAAAAGCGTTGTCGGGCTCAAGCTGTGGCAGGATGGCGCATAACGTGCTAACGCTCGGCCGGACGGGCTGGAAGAGACACCCCATGGCCGACGATGAAATGAAAGAGAACCCTGGAACCGGATCGGGAATCCGCGCTATTCCCCGCGGGGTCTGGGCGCTCGGATTCGTCAGTTTGCTGATGGATGTCAGCTCAGAGATGATCCACAGCCTGCTACCGCTGTTCCTGGTTGCCGAACTGGGGGTGGGTGCGCTCGCGGTCGGCTTCATCGAGGGCGTGGCGGAGGCGACGGCCTCCATCACCAAGATATTCTCCGGCGCGCTCGGCGACCGGCTGGGCAAGCGCAAGCTGCTGGCCGTGGCGGGCTACGGGCTGGCTGCCCTGACCAAGCCGGTCTTTCCGCTGGCCGGGACGGCG
>JBFFGY010000154.1:0-6756 GCA_041557215.1 Alphaproteobacteria bacterium | reverse complement strand
GGGATCCAGCCTGTCGTGGCTGGGGGCATCGCTGCTGGCGGTGCTAGTTTTCCTGTTTGCCGGATTACGGCGCCCGGTGCTGGTTGGCCGGGTGCTGGTACCGGTACTCATGTCACTGGGAATCACGTTGGGGGTGCTCGCGGCACTGGATATCGCGGTTTCCCTGTTCCATATTCTGTCGCTAATCCTTGTCGCCGGGCTGGGAATGGATTACGGGTTGTTCTTCGCCCGCCATGGAGGGGAGGGATCCCTGACCTTCCGGGCCACCATCTTATGTAACCTGACGACAGCGTCCGTGTTTTTGGTAATGGCTTTTTCCTCGATCCCCGTATTGCATGGCATTGGCCTGACCGTTGCAGTGGGATCCTTCGTCGCGCTTGTCGCCAATGCTGCTTTCGCCAGACCTGTCGAATGATAGAACCGGCTCGCCCCGTAATAACCGGCTATACCGCGGTCAATTGCCTTGGCACAGGGCTGGACGCGATTCTCGGCGCCTTGCGTAGCGGTGCTTCGAGTCTTCGGCCCTGTGATTTTCCGGGAGCGGATTTTGAGACATGGATCGGGCGGGTCGAGGGACTGGAGGACAACCCCGTGACGGGACCGTTGGCTGTCTACGATTGTCGAAACAGCCGGCTTGCCCTGATGGCGCTGCAGGCCGACGACTTTGTGGATCGCGTATCGGACTGTATCGGCCGGCGGGGGGCACGCCGTGTAGGCTTGGTCCTGGGGACTTCCACATCCGGCATACAGGAGGGCGAGCGCGCCTTCCTGGAACGAGACGCGGACGGCAAACTGCCGGACTGGTTCGATTACCGCCACAGCCAGGATGTGCATGCCACGACGGAATTCGTTGCTCGGCTGACGGGGATCGAAGGGCCGACACTGACTGTCTCCACCGCCTGCTCTTCCAGCGCCAAGGTTTTCGCCGATGCCCGCCAGCTTATCGAGCACGATATCTGCGATGCCGTGCTGGTGGGCGGGGTCGACAGCCTCTGTCTCCTGACGCTCTATGGATTCCGCTCGCTGGAATTGACGTCTCCAGAGCGCTGCCGGCCCAATGATGCGCATCGCACGGGGCTGTCGATTGGCGAGGGCGGCGGTTTCGCCCTGCTGGAACGGCCTGGCGGTTCGGCCCAGGCGCTGGCGGTGCTCGAGGGAACTGGTGAGAGCAGCGACGCCTATCATATGTCGTCGCCGCACCCCGAAGGGCTGGGCGCGCGCCTGTCGATGCAGGCGGCCCTTCAATCCGCCGGCGTTGAGCCTGAAGTAGTCGACTATATCAACCTGCATGGCACCGGCAGCAAAGTGAACGACCTGGTGGAATCGAGGGCGGTAATCGGATTGTTCGGCCGGGATACGCCCTGCAGTTCCACCAAGGGCTGGACGGGGCATACTCTGGGTGCCGCCGGAATAACCGAAGCCGTCATTTCCCTACTGGCCCTGCGAGAGGGATTCCTGCCCGGAAATCTGGGACTGGAAGAGAAGGACCCGGAAATCGAAAGCAATATTCTGGTGCAATCCAGGACTGGCGCGGTTCGCCATGTGCTGAGCAATTCCTTTGGTTTTGGGGGGAATAATTGCAGCCTCCTTTTCGGGCGGAGCTCATCGTGATGAGAGTATGGGTTTCCGGCATAGGCGTCTCGACCGCAGGGGTTCCCGACTGGGAAACCGCCAGGGGGTTGATCGCGGGAGAACGTGAGTTCGAGGAAAGCGAATATTTCTATCGGCCGCCTGAAATGCTGCATGGTGCAGAGCGCCGCCGCGCGCCGGCCAGTGTCAAGCTGGCGCTGGACGTGGCGGAACAGGCCAGGGCGATGTCGGGCATCGAGGGGGCGGAGTTGGCGGCTGTGTTCGGCAGCATGACCGGCGACGGTCCCATCTTCGCGCGCAGCCTTGCCACGCTGGCGGAGGACCCGCATTACCTGTCGCCGACCGACTTCCATAACTCGGTACATAATGCGACCGTCGGGTACTGGGCGATAGCCTCGGGCAGCCGGCATGGATCGACCAGCGTTACCGCGGCAGAAGAGAGTTTTCCCGCCGCGTTGCTGAAAGCTGCGATGCAGGCGCTGTCCGGCGATGTTCCTGTATTGTTATGTGTGTACGATGTCCCGTTTCCGACACCGCTGGATGTGCAGTTACCCCTACCGGCGCCGGTTGGCGGGGCGCTGATATTGCATGGCGAGAGGCCCGCCAACGCCTTTGCCTGTCTGGATGTCGGCCTGTTTGACGGTGGCGTGGCGCCAGACGAACCCGCTAGCCGGTTCTGGAAACAGGCCTTCGAGCTGGTGCCCTCTGCGCGAATGATACCGCTGCTGGAGCGGCTGGCGCAGCGGAAAGCGGGTGAAGAGGATGAGATCACGGTAGGCGCAGTCGGTTCCATCGGGCTGGCCGTAAAGATTTCGCGGTGACTATCGGGCGCGAACGGATTGCCGAACTGCTGCCGCATGGACCCGACATGGTCCTGATCGACCAGGTCCTGGACTATGACGATCAGTCCATTCATTGCGAAACTGCCAGCCACAGGACCCGGGACAACCCCCTGCGGCGGCACGGCCGTGTGCCGGCCATGGCGGCGGTCGAATATGCCGCCCAGGCGGCGGCCCTGCACGGGGCTCTGACGCGTGCAAGACATCCAGGGGCCGGGGCGGTCCTGGGCGGTGCGCGGGACGTGCAGCTTTTGGTATCGGACCTCGCCAGCCTGGAGAAACCTCTGTCCGTTCGGGTGACGCTGTTGCTTGCGCAAGACAATGGTGCCGTATACTGCTTCGAGATCGCGCCGCAATCGGGCGCCGTAATAGCAGAGGGACGGTTTACCGTCATGTACAGGTGAGCGGCAGAAGGGCTTTGGTGACGGGCGCCAGCGGCGGCATCGGCGGCGCCATCGCGCGGCGGCTGGCAGCGGATGGATGTCATTTGCTGCTGCATGGTTCGTCGAACCCGGATGCCTTGAAGTCATTGCGTGACGAAATCCAGGCGGCTGGCGGCACGGCCGATATCGTTTTGTTCGATCTGCGCGACGGAGAAGCGGTTGCCGCAGGTATGGCCGCATTGCTGGAAACCGGACCTGTACAGATCCTGGTCCATAATGCGGGAATTCATGACGACGCGCCGTTGGCCGGCATGGCGGACGAACAATGGGACCGCGTGATCGATGTTTCCCTCAACGGTTTTTACCGCGTTGCGCGGCCGGCCATCCTGCCGATGATCCGCACCCGTTGGGGCCGCATTTCCTGTGTCAGCTCGATCTCGGGACTGATCGGCAATCGCGGACAGGTCAACTACGCCGCGGCCAAGGCGGGGCTGCATGGCGCGGTCAAGGCGCTGGCCCTGGAATATGCCGATCGCGGGGTGACAGTGAACGCGGTCGCGCCGGGCGTCATCTGGGCGCCCGACGGAACCCTGCCAATACCCGAAGACAGGTTGGAGGCGCTGGTGCCGATGAAGCGCGCGGGTGAAGCAGCCGATGTCGCCGAATTGGTAGGTTTCCTAGCGTCGGACAAGGCTGGATATATTACCGGACAGATCATCTCGGTCAGCGGCGGCACTGCATAAAAAAACCGCCGTCCCGAAGGACGGCGGCGCTTTGGCTAAACAGAGCTGCGGTTACAGTCCCGAAGCCTGGGCCAGGATGGCCTGTTCTAGGTTCTGCACCCATCTGTTGTAATTCTTGTGAATGGTCGTCCCGTCATATTTCAGGTTGTTGCTGTCTTTGTAATAGATCGAGAATTTCTTGGTGTCGAAAGTGATGCTGACGACCGCCATGTGCGAGCGGAGGAAAAGCTTGCCTTCAATCTGGCCCGGTCCCTGGTCGATCATCTGCCAGCCCAGCCCGGTGCCGGCCCGCTTGATAGCGCCCGCGACCTGGTCCGGCGTGGCGTTCGCCGGGGTTGCCATAACGGCCGAATCAACGTTGTAGATCGGTCCGGCCCGGCACGCGCTCAAGGACAAAGCCGCAACCAGGATAATTATGATTTTGAATGCTGCCGACTTCATATCAGCCCCATTCATCTATGTTGACTATTTAGGGAAATTGGAATCGGATTGCAGCTTAATAGTCGGCGTTTGGAAATTCAAAGCAAAAGGAACTTCCGGTAGTCGCGCGGTGTGGGGCGACAAAATCCGGTCGGGCGGTGCATAGCGGAAAATTTTGGAGTTCGCAGATCCCTAAACCTTGCCGTTGCCGTGGCCTTGGGGCATAGTCCCCGGCAATATCCACATTGAATGAAGGTTTGCTTGTCCATGAGTGCGAATCCCAACGCCATAGCGCAGTTCGCGCCCGCTGCGCGCGATGCGGAACAGGCGGTGCGCTGGCGCCTGGTGCGGATTCGCGATCTGGTCCTGCCGGTGAATATCGGCATCTACGATTTCGAGAAGGAAGCGCCGCAGCGTGTCTGCATCAATGTGGAATGCAAGGTTCGCGAAGATGACGTTCCTGTCGGCGATGATATCGCCAATGTCGTTTCCTACGAGGATATCGTAAACGGCATCAGGTCGATCATCGCGGATGGTCATATCAATCTTGTCGAGACGTTGGCCGAACGGATCGCCGATTTCTGCCTGGCGGACCCGCGGGTGGGATATGCGCGGATCGGCGTCGACAAGCTGGATATCATACTGGAAGCGGCCTCGGTCGGCGTCGAGATCGAGCGTTCGCGGTAACACCCGCTTCTAATTCTCCCAATAAACTGAAATTGTCCTGTCGCATGTCGCGGCGCTCTGCGCTAGCCTGCGGCAAAAGTCGAATCATGCCGAATTTTGAGGAGGAAACATGGACAAGGAACGTTTCGATAAGGGGCTGGCCAAGCGCAAGGAAGTGCTGGGCGCGGAATATGTGGAAAATGCGCTGGCCAAGGCTGACGATTTCAGCCGCGAGTTCCAGGAAGTGGTCACCGAATATTGCTGGGGACTGGCCTGGGGTGACGAGACGCTGGACCCGAAGACCCGCAGCATCATCAACCTGTCCATGATCGCGGCTCTGAACCGCATGCATGAATGGGAACTGCATTTCCGCGGCGCCATCAAGAACGGCCTGACGCGCGACGAATTGAAGGCGATCCTGATACAGATCACCATCTATGCCGGCGTGCCCTGCGGGGTGGAATGCCACCGCATCGCCAAGAAGGTCTTCGCCGAACTGGACGGCTGAGGCGGCCGTGAAGGCGTTGATCCAGAGGGCGGCCGAAGCCTCGGTCACGGTCGATGGCGAGGTCATCGGCGCCATCGGGCGCGGCCTCGTCGTGTTGTTCTGCGCGGAAGGGGGGGACGACCCGGCGGATGTGGATCTGCTGGCGCGCAAGACGGCGAATCTGCGGATTTTCGAGGACGAGGCGGGAAAGATGAACCTGTCGGTCCTCGATGTCGGCGGGGCGGTGCTGGCAGTCAGCCAGTTCACGCTGGCGGCCGATTCCCGCAAGGGCAACCGGCCGAGCTTCATCCGCGCCATGGCCCCGGAACCGGCGGACGAAATCTACCGGCGCTATTGCGAGGCCCTGCGCGGCTTCGGCCTGACGGTCGAGACAGGACGTTTCGCCGCCGACATGAAGGTAGCGCTGGTCAATGACGGGCCGGTGACCATATGGCTGGATACGGCGGAGCTGAAGGGCGGGAAGGGCTGAAAGGGATGGGCAATATCCATCATGTCCAGGTTTTATGGCCGGATTGCGACCCGGCCGGAATCCTGTTCAATGTGAATTATTACCGCTGGATGGACGACGCGACGTTCTATCTGTTCGAGAAGGCAGGGCTGCCCTGGGACGAGATGAAGGCGAAATACGGCGCGCCGGGGGCGCCGCTGGTATCGTCGCATGCCGATTTCCGCTCGCCGGCCAAGTTCCGGGACAAGCTGACCATAGAGAGCGAGATCACCGAATGGGGCAACAGCTCCTTCAAGGTAAGCCATACCTTCCGTATCGGCGAACGGCTGGCGGCGGAGGGGTGGGAACGGCGCATCTGGTGCATTGCCGACCCGGTGGATCCGGCGAAGATCAAGCCCGCCCCGATTCCCGACGAGGTCAGGAAGGCCTTGGGCGGATGAGCGCGGAACGTTCCTTCAAGCGGGAGGTGGAGAAGCTGCGCCTCGGTGATGGTGAGGCCTTCCATGGTGAAGGTATCCTGGCGGTGGCCAAGGCCTTACTGCAGTCCGGTGTCGCCTATGTCGGCGGCTATCAGGGCGCGCCCGTATCCCATCTGCTGGACGTGCTGGTCGATGCCCGCGACCTGATGGGCGAGATGGGCATCCATGTGGAGACCTGCGCCAACGAGGCGGCGGCGGCGGCCATGCTGGGCGCGTCGGTGAACTATCCGCTGCGCGGGGCGGTGATCTGGAAGTCGATCGTCGGTACCAATGTGGCGGCAGACGGGCTGTCGAACCTGTCCTCGCCCGGGGTTATCGGCGGGGCGCTGATCGTGGTCGGGGAGGATTACGGCGAGGGCGCCAGCGTGATCCAGGAACGCAGCCTCGCAATGGCAATGAAATCAGGGATCTGGCTGATGGATCCGCGCCCGAACCTGACCACCATCACCGACATGGTGCAGCATGCCTTCCCGCTGTCGGAGGCCTCCAACGCGCCGGTGATGATGCAGCTTCGGGTGCGGGCCTGCCATGTGCAGGGTTCGTTTGCGGCACGGGACAACATCGCGCCCAAGATCAACACCCATGCGCGGCTGGCCGAGCCGGCGGGTTTCGACTATGCGCGGCTGGCCCACCCGCCGGTGACCTTCGTCCAGGAGCGGTTGAAGGTGGAACAGCGCATT
>JBFFGY010000153.1:0-6774 GCA_041557215.1 Alphaproteobacteria bacterium | reverse complement strand
GGTTTTCATCAACAACCGGGGCATTTACAGCCCAAAGCCGATATTCGGTGACGGTTTCGAGTTCATCGTCCTCGGGGTGGTTATAGCCATTACCGGAATCATCGGCATCAGCCGCTGGGCGCGCAAGCGCCAGGAGGCAACCGGCGAGCAATTCCCGGTCTTCCTTGCTTCGCTGGGCCTTATCATAGGCTTGCCGCTTCTTGGTCTGATCCTGGCCCTTATGGCCCATGGGGGAATCCCTCTGTCCTTCGATTATCCGGTTCTGACAGGCTTCAACTTCAAGGGCGGCCTTGTCATGATCCCGGAATTCGTGGCGTTGCTGCTGGCCCTGGCGGCCTATACCGCCGCCTTCATCGCCGAAATCGTGCGCGCCGGGATCCTGGCGGTCAGCCATGGCCAGACCGAAGCCGCGCATTCGCTGGGCCTGCGGAACGGCCCGACGCTACGGCTGGTCATCATCCCTCAGGCGATGCGCGTCATCATCCCGCCGCTGACCAGCCAGTACCTGAACCTGACAAAGAATTCCTCGCTGGCCGCCGCCATTGCCTATCCGGAACTCGTTTCCGTCTTCGCCGGCACGGTATTGAACCAGACGGGTCAGGCCGTGGAGGTAATCGGCATTACCATGGCCATCTATCTGGGCCTGAGCCTCTCGATCTCGGCCTTCATGAACTGGTACAACAAGAAAATGGCGCTGGTGGAAAGGTAACGTTATGAGCGACACCACATCGAACGGCGCCATCGTCAAGCACGAACGCCACGAAGACCTGCCCCCGCCGAAGAGCGAGGTGGGCATGTATGGCTGGCTTTATCACAACCTGCTTCACCCCTGGTATAACGCGGTCCTGACCCTGATCGGCGGCGCTATCAGCTTCCTGGCGATTTGGGCGGTACTGGATTTCGTGGTTTTCGGCGCCGTATGGTCCGGCGAAGGCCGCGAAGCCTGCCAGACGGAAGACGGCGCTCTTATCCATGCCTGCTGGGTCTTCGTCGATGCGCGTTTCAGCCAGTTCATGTACGGGTTCTATCCCGAGGTAGCTCGCTGGCGTGTAGATTTCTCTTTCCTGCTTCTGGTGCTTGCGGCGGTTCCGCTATTCCTGAAGGACCATTGGACCAGCGGCAAGGTCGGGCTGGGCGTCGCCGGCGCGGCAACTGTCGCGGTATTTGTGCTATATGGCCCATGGCCCGCGCTGATAACCGCCTTCATGATGTTTGCGCCTCACGGCCTTCGCTTCAACCGGCTGGGTGCGCTGTTGCCACGCAGCGACGACAACGCGCTTGTCGGGTTCGGCGTTCGCGCCGCCTTGATGGTTTTGGGGGGTATCGCGGGATATTACATCGGCGGCGCGATTATCGGAAAGAACGAGGCCCTGTCCCTGGGCTGGATGAGCCTGTTCATGACCTTCGGCCTCGTCGCGCTGAACCGGGCTACCGTCAAGGCCTGGATCGCCTTTCTGCTTATCTTCATTTACCCGTTTGCCGCCTTTTTACTGTGGGTCGGCGACGGCTACGGGCTGGAATATATCGAGACCGCCAAATGGGGCGGCCTGTTCCTGACCCTGGTGGTTGCCGGCACCGGCATAGCAGCATCGCTTCCCATAGGGATCGTGTTCGCGCTGGGTCGGCGGTCGAACATGCCCGCCGTACGAACCGTGTCGATCGCCTTCATCGAACTGTGGCGCGGCGTGCCACTGATTACGGTGCTTTTCATGTCTTCGGTTATGCTGCCGCTGTTCCTGCCCGAGGGCGTGAATTTCGACAAGCTGCTCAGGGCGCTGATCGGGGTGGCGCTGTTCTCGGCGGCCTATATGGCCGAGGTGGTCCGCGGCGGCCTGCAGGCGATTCCGAAGGGCCAGTACGAAGCGGCAGAGGCGATGGGTCTCGGCTATTGGCAGATGATGCGCCTGATCATTCTGCCGCAGGCGCTGAAGCTCGTCATTCCGGGCATCGTCAATACCTTCATCGGCCTTTTCAAGGACACCACCCTGGTGCTGATCATCGGGCTGTTCGACCTGCTGGGCATCGTGCAGGCAGCGACCACGGACCCGAAATGGCTGGGCATGGCCGTGGAAGGTTATGTCTTCACCGCCTTCGTGTTCTGGATCTTCTGCTTCGGCATATCGCGCTACAGCATGCATATCGAACGCAAGCTTCATACCGGCCACAAGCGCCGCTAGACAGATTTATTCGGGAGTAAGGTTTATGTCTGAAACATCCGCGGAAACGGCCAAAATGCAGGTCAGCGACGAGGCCGCTATCGAAATCAGCGGCATGCATAAATGGTATGGCGATTTCCATGTCCTGAAGGACATCAACCTTACCGTCATGAAGGGCGAGCGTATTGTCGTTTGCGGCCCATCCGGGTCCGGCAAATCCACGATGATCCGCTGCATCAACCGTCTGGAGGAGCATCAGCGCGGCACCATCATCGTCGACGGCATCGAACTGACCAGCGACCTGAAGCAGATCGACCAGGTCCGGCGCGAGGTCGGCATGGTGTTCCAGCATTTCAACCTGTTCCCGCACCTCACCGTTCTGGAAAACTGTACCCTGGCGCCGATCTGGGTGCGCAAGATGCCCAAGAAGGACGCGGAAGAGGCCGCCATGAAATATCTGGAGCGCGTCAAGATTCCCGAACAGGCCCTGAAATATCCCGGCCAGCTTTCGGGCGGCCAGCAGCAGCGCGTGGCGATCGCCCGGTCGCTCTGCATGAACCCGCGCATCATGTTGTTCGACGAACCCACCTCGGCGCTGGACCCTGAAATGATCAAGGAAGTGCTGGAAGTGATGGTCGATCTGGCGAAGTCGGGCATGACCATGATCTGCGTAACCCATGAAATGGGCTTTGCCCGCGAGGTGGCAAACCGTGTCATCTTCATGGATGAAGGCGAGATCATCGAACAGAACGAGCCGGAAGAATTCTTCAACAATCCGCAGTCGGACCGGACCAAGCTGTTCCTCAGCCAGATCCTGCACTGAGCGGAATCTCGTTGTTGCAATGTTCGGCATGCCAGACTGAAAACAGGGAAGGCCGCCGTTTTTGCGCTGAATGTGGCGCCGCGCTGGCCCCTCGCTGCCCGGACTGCAATTTCGAGAACGAACCTGGTGAGAAATTCTGTGGAGGTTGCGGTGCTCTGATCGCCGGGGCACCGCGCGACCCCAGACAGTTGGAGCCGGTCGGCGAGCGTCGCCCTGTCACCGTTCTCTTCGTCGACATCGCGGGTTTCACGAAAATGAGTTCGCAAACGGATGCGGAGGAAATCCATCGCATCCTCGGGCGCTTTTTCGAAGTAGTCGACGGTATCGTCACGGGCTATGGCGGATCGATCGACAAGCATATCGGCGACAATGTAATGGCGGTATTTGGTGCACCGGTGGCCCATGGGGACGATCCGGCCCGCGCGGTAAGGGCCGCCATCGACATTCACAAGGCGATGCCATCCCTGGTGCAGGAACTGGGCGTAAACCTGCAGGTCCATGCCGGCATTGCAAGCGGCCAGGTGGTTGCCAGCAATACAGGCAGCAGCCACCACACCGAATACACCGTCACCGGCGATACCGTTAATCTTGCATCCCGGCTTGAGGGGCTGGCCGGGGCCGGCGAAACGCTGATATCCGATGCCGTATATCGTGCAATACCCGGGTTGGCCGAATGCGAGGACAGGGGCGAAACAACGGTCAAGGGGATAGAGAAGCCGGTACGCGTTTGGCACGTACGCGCCTTGGCGGACGGTGGCGGCGATAGGGCCCGTCTACCCTTTGTCGGTCGGCGCACCCTGTTGACGCAGTTCGAGGGAACGCTGACCGGCTGTGAGCAGTCGCAAGCCGGCCAAACGGTCTTGCTGCGCGGCGAGGCGGGAATAGGCAAGACGCGCCTGCTGGATGAAATCGCTGCGGCTGCCCGAAGGCACGGATTTCGATGCCATAAGGGCCTGATCCTAGATTTCGGTGTCGGCAAGGGGCAGGACGCCATCGCCATGCTCGTGCGCAGCCTGCTGGGGGTCCGCGGTGGCGCGCAGACCGACTTCGCCGCGAACAACGGGATGGCCGGAGAAGACGACAGGATGTTCCTGTATGATCTTCTCGGCCTGACTCAGCCAGATGAACTACGCGTTATCCATGATGCCATGGATAGCGATGCGCGAGAGGCCGGGAAACGGAAGGCCATAAGCACGGTTGTGCAAAACGCCAGCCGCCAGACGCCACTGCTTCTCGCCATAGAGGACGTGCATTGGGCAGGTCGCGGAACGCTGGAACAGCTTGCCGGCCTGGCCGCCATTATCGAGGACTGCCCGGCGATACTGGTTATGACGTCGCGAATCGAAGGCGACCCGATAGACCGGAGCTGGCGTGCAAAGGCCCGGTCGCCGCTGGTTACCATCGACCTCGAACCGCTGCGGCAGGAAGAAGCTCTCTCGCTAGCCGGAAACCTGTTCGATTCGACCAATCGTTTTGTCATGAACTGCGTCGAGCGATCCAACGGCAACCCGCTGTTTCTCGAGCAGCTGTTGCGCAACGCGGAGGAAAGCGAGGAGGAAAACATCCCGGATTCCATCCAGAGCCTGGTCATGGCCCGTCTGGATCGGCTGGACGCCGCAAACAAGCGCGCCTTGCAGGCCGCTTCGATACTCGGCCAGCGCTTCGGGCTGGAAGTCCTGAGAAGCCTGCTGGGCAATCCCTCCTATGACTGCTTGCCCTTGCTTGAGCATGGCTTGCTTCGCCCGGAGGGGGAAGATTTCCTGTTTGCGCATGCGCTCATCCGTGAAGGGGTCAGTGCATCGCTACTGAAATCGACAAGGCACCAACTTCATGCGCGCGCGGCCGAATGGTATTCGGGCAGGGATGCGGTGCTCTTCGCGGAACATCTGGATCGCGCCGCCGACCCTCGGGCGCCGAGGGCCTATCTGGATGCAGCGGCGGCGGAAGCCACCGCATTCAGGTTCGAGCAGGCGCTGGCCATGGCGGATCGGGGACTCGAACTGGTCTCGGACAGGGCCGAACGGATTTCCCTGATATGCCAGCGTGGAGATTTGCTGCGCGACCTTGTATTAGTGGAAGAGTCGATTGTTGCTTTTGGCGAAGCGGCCGATCTGGCCGATAGCGATGCGGATGCCAGCCGCGCCCAGATCGGCCGGGCGGAGGGTATGCGGTTGACCGATCAGATCGACGAAGCCCTCGCCGCCCTGGACGAGGCGAAGGCCGCGGCCTCGCGTGCGAATCTCGATCTGCCACTGGCCCGCATCCATCATCTGCGCGGCAACCTGATCTTCCCGTTCGGGCGGATAGAGGAATGCCGGAAGGAACATGAGAGCGCGCTGGAACTTGCCCGCAGTGCCGGCAATGTCGAATTCGAGGCTGCGGCGCTGGGCGGGTTGGGGGACGCAGCCTATGCCAGCGGGCGAATGAAGACATCGCACGATTATTTCGTGCGCTGCATGGAGGTATGCCGGCAACATGGGTTGGGCCGCGTCGAGGTCGCCAACCGGTCCATGGTCGGATGGACATACGTATATCTCAACCGGCTGCAAGATGCGCTCGAGGAAAGCCTGGCGGTCGCCGACATGGCGGTTCGGCTTGGCCACCCCCGGGGAGAACTGGGCGGCCGGCATTGCGCCGCTTACCTGTTAAATGAATTGGGAAAACCGGAAGAGGCACTGACAGAGCTGGATAAAGCGCTTCCCATATGTCGCAAACTCGGTGCCCTGCGGTTCGAGGCGCAGAACATGAATTTTCGCGCTATCGTATTATGGCAGTTGGGACAAATGGCGGAAGCTTTTTCTCTGTTCGATCAGGCCCTGGCCAAGGCCCGCCATACGGGAGAGAGGTTTATCGGTCCCTATATCCTTGTCAGCATGGCTAGGCGCACGGACGACCCGGCCCTACGCCGCCACGCCATGCAAGAGGCCGAACGAATTCTCGCCAAGGGCACTGTCGCTCACAATGTCTTCTGGTTCCACCGCGAGGCCATGCAAAGCGCGCTGGAGCGGGGCGAATGGGATAAAGCCCGTCGGCAAGCCGCCGCGCTGGAAGAATTTACCCGCCCCGAACCTCTGCCATGGAGCGATTTTTTCGTCGCCTATGGCAGGGCGCTCGCGGATTGGGGCGAGGGTCGGCATGGTGGCGAAACAGTCGCTGAATTGAAAGGACTGCGGGAAATCGCTGGCGCTGTCGGTTTCCTGTCTTCCGCCGCGGCTATCGATCAAATCCTGTCGTCCCGGCCTACCCCCGAATAGGCTTCCGGTTACAATAGCCGAGGCTCTTCGGGCTCCGGCGGTTCGTCGCTGGCCGGGATGGCGGGCTCGATCAGCCCGGGATCGTCGTTGTGGGGATCGTTAAGCCGGCGGCTGACCGGAAAGGCCGTGAGTTCGCCATCCCAGGGTTCGATCAGGTCCGAGGCCTCCACCGGCGAAGCCTCCAGCCAGGGGCCGAAACGTCCGATATCCAGTATTACCGGCATCCGGTCATGGATCGGCCGCATTGCCTCATTCGCATCGGTCGTTATGATGACGCAACTTTCAATCACTTTGCCATCACGGCCCTGCCAGCGGTCCCAGAGGCCGGCGAAAGCGAATGGCGCGCCATCCGCCCGCTCGATCCGCCATGGCTGCTTGCCATGCGCCGTCTGCTTCCATTCGTAAAATCCGTCCGCCGGAATAAGGCAGCGGCGCTTCCGGAAGGCATCGCGGAACATGGGCTTGGATTCCACGCTCTCCCCTCGCGCATTGATTGGCTGGTTCATCGAGGTGGGATCGCGTGCCCAGCCTGGAACGAACC
>JBFFGY010000152.1:0-6797 GCA_041557215.1 Alphaproteobacteria bacterium | reverse complement strand
GGCTGGTGTCACGACTATTTCGACAGCGGTCGGGAGGCGCAAGCTTGAGCGATGATATCAATCCTGCCGCTTTGTGCAGGGAAATCATTCGCGGAGCGGACCGCGCCACACTGGCCACCACGGCAGTCAGGGGAAAGGCCGGCACCAACGGCCCCTGGCCCTATGCTTCCCAGGTCCTGACAACCTGCGACGGGCAGGGTAATCCCCTGCTGCTGATTTCCGATCTGGCGGATCACACCCGCAATATCCGAAATGACTCCCGTGTGTCGCTCTTGTATAGCGGCCCCGCCGGCGATGAACCGTTGGGTCCGCGCGTTACCTTGCTGGGCGAAGCAGAACAACTCGACAAAGGGCCGCTATTGGATACCTACCTGCAGCGCCATCCATCCGCGAAGCTTTACGCGGATTTTACCGATTTCCACCTTTTTTGCGTACGCCCGGTTCGCGCTCATCTGGTGGCGGGTTTCGGCAAGGCATACTGGGTCGAGGCGGCCGAATTCATGGGGCCGGAAGCCTAGGGCCTAGAGGATCGAACCCGCCGCCAGGATTACGGCGGCGTATCTTGCGCCTTTTCCCAGCCCGACCAGAACAAGGAAAGGCAGGAACGGTACCCGCAGGACCCCCGCAGCAAAGGTCAGCGGATCGCCGATAAGCGGAACCCAGGCAAATAGCAGCGACCAAATGCCGTATTTTCCGAACCTTTCGCCGGCGCGCGTCAGCTGTTCCTGGGAGAACGGGAACCATTTCCTGCCGGCCCAGTGCAGGCAGAACCTGCCCAGCGCCCAGTTGACCACCGCCCCCAGCGTGTTGCCGAGCGTTGCCAGGACAAAAAGAAGGGTCATATCGAACCCTTCCGCATTTCCCAGTGCGACAAGCACTGCCTCCGACGAAAGCGGCAGCAGGGTCGCGGCCAGGAAGGCGGTAAGGAACAGCCCGGCATAGCCGCCGGCTATCAGATCGGCCTCTGTCATTGGGGCTGGCGGATTAGCTGGGCGAATCGTTGGGCAGCGTCACGCCGATCATGCAGTCGCGGGTCACAAGACCGGCAAGCTCTTGCTCGGTCATGCCCTCGGTTCCCTCGGGGCGCATCGGCAGGACCAGATACCTCAACTCCGCGGTGCTGTCATGCACCCGGACTTCCGCATCATCGGGAACGGTCGTCCCGAATTCCGCCAGTACCGACCTGGGTTCGCGTACCACCCGGCTGCGGTACGCCCGCGATTTGTACCAGTCCGGCGGCAGGCCCAACAGCAACCGCGGATAACAGGAACAGAGGGTGCAGACGATCACGTTATGGACGTCCGGGGTGTTTTCAACCGTCATGATCGGGATTGTACCGGCATCGACTCCCAGTTCCGCGGCTGCCGCATTCGTATCCGCCAGCAGCCGTTCCTTGAAGGCAGGATCGGTCCAGGCCCTGGCCACGACCTTGGCGCCATCGCCGGGATTGCGTGAATCGATATCTTCCAGCGTGCGCCGGAACTCGTCGCCACTGAAGATGCCCTTTTCCATAAGCAGTTCGCCGACCGCCAGTTCCAGCAACTGGTAATGGGTCAGCGGCGCATCCTCGATATCCGGCTGGAAGGGGTGCGGCTGGTGGTGGGGATGGGAATGTCCGTGCGAATCGCTCATACCGCCTCTTCCTTCTCCACAGGCTCCAGCCAGTTGTCATAGACCTCGACATCAAGCGTGTCTCTTGTCGGACCCTTATAGTCCGGCCAGATATCGCGCTGGCGAAACCGGACCCGGTACAGCATCAGTTTCGCGCCGTCGTAGCGTCCATAAGCCATCTCCTCCGGATTGCCGAACTCGCCAACCTGGTGGCAGATGACACCCGCACATCCGCGCAGATACCAAGGGGCGCGGACATGGCCCGGCGGCCAGGCCCGGCGAATACGCACGGCGGCACCCAGCGGGAAACGAGGCGCGCTCATGCCTTGCCGCCTTTCGTGCGCTCGGCCTCGTGCCTGGCCTCGACCTCCGCCATCTTGCGGCCCAGTTCGTCGATCGTGATCACACCCTTCTCGATCAGAAGGTTCGAGATGGAGGCGATCCAGCGCTCGTAATAGCTCAATTCGTCATAGGCGCCCGGGCCAAGTTCCTCGATACCGCGGCGCAGTTCGTCCACCCGCAGAATCTTTCGCTGGGGGGCCGACAACAGGCGCAGAATCGCGTCGACCCGTTTTTCCCAGGGGGCATAATCATGCTCGGCGAGGTCCACCGGTCCGGCTTCCATGCCGCCCATATCGTGGTGCCGGCGTATATGAGAGTCTTTGTACATAGTCATGCCCGCAGTATGCGTCAGGCAGCCGGAGCCCCGCAAGGCCGAGATTGAAGGCCGGCTATATCTTTTGGGAGACAGGATATCCGGCATTTTATGCAATACATTCGCAGGTGCAAAAAAAATCGAAACTTATCGATTGATAAAAGTAACCAGTTGGTTATATCCCTGTGCAGAACAGAGCCCGGACAACCGGGAGACAAAATTGGCAAGCAGTGGAAGCGGTTCGCTCGTCGGGACAGGGTATGAGTCTAGAGGGTTGAATGCGCAAACCGGTTACCCTTCAAGACGCGGCCATGATTGGTGAGCCGCGATTGCAGAGGTTTTACGATTACTGGAATGAAAGGCGGGCCGGCCGTTCAGCGCCGAGGCAGCGTGACATCAACCCTGCCGACATTCCGGAATTGCTGATATTTATCAATATCTTCGATCTGCAGGACAGCCCGCGCGACTACAAGGTCAGGCTGAATGGTAGCCAGGTAACCGAAACGCTGGGCCGGGAAATAACAGGCGAATTCTGCTCGACGGTCTTTTCCGGCGCGGATGCCGAACAGTGTATGAAGGCCTTCGATCTTTGCGCCAGGGAATGCCAGCCCGTGATCGTCGAAACCTCGCTGGCCTTTTGCGGGAAGCCCTACAAGATGCAGACTGTAATTGCTCTTCCGATAAGCAATCGCGGTGAGAGAGTCGACATGATCGTCACCGCCCACGCTTTTCGCTATGCCGATACAGATGGCCAGCACTGGAGCGGATCGGGCATTTGAGTGCCGGGCAGCGACGGTCGATGGCTAATGCGCCTCGGCCCAGTTGTCTGCGATACCGGCGTCCACGACCAGCGGCACGGCCAGTTCCAGGGCTGGGCCGGCGGCGGCTTCCATGATTTCGCGGACGGTCTTCTCAAGCTTTTCCGTCTCGCCCTCAGGGGCCTCGAACAGCAGTTCGTCATGCACCTGCAGCAGCATTTTCGCCTTAAGTTTCGCTTCCGCCAGCGCGCCGGGCACGCGGATCATGGCACGTTTTATGACGTCGGCGGCCGTGCCCTGGATCGGCGCGTTGATAGCCTGGCGCTCGGCGAAATTGCGGCGCGCGGGGTTCTTGTCGGCGATCGTCGGAATATGGATGCGGCGGCCGTAAAGCGTGCAGACCTCGCCATGTTTCCGGCAATATGACTTCATCTCGTCCATGTAATCGGCAATGCCGGGGTATTTTTCGAAATAGGCATCGATATAGGCCTTGGCCTCGCCGTTGGAGATGCCGAGCTGGTGCGCCAACCCGAAGGCGCTAATGCCGTAGATGATGCCGAAATTGATCGCCTTGGCGCGCCGGCGGACCATCGGATCCATGCCTTCCACGGGGATACCGAACACCTGGGAGGCGGTCATCGCATGGATGTCCTGGCCCTCGCGGAAGGCCTGGCGCAGCGGCTCTATGCCCGCCACATGGGCGACGATTCTGAGCTCGATCTGGCTGTAATCCAGCGACACCAGCTTGTTGCCGGGCGCGGCGACGAAGGCCTGGCGGATCTTGCGGCCTTCCTCGGTGCGGACCGGGATGTTCTGCAAATTCGGGTCGGTGGAGGATAGCCGTCCGGTCGAAGCCGCGGCCATCGCGAAAGAGGTATGGACGCGGCCCGTATCGGGGTTGATCTGCTCCACCAGCGCGTCTGAATAGGTGCTTTTCAGCTTGGCAAGCTGGCGCCAGTCCAGCACGCGGGCCGGCAGATCATGGCCTTGCGCGGCGAGGTCTTCCAGCACGTCGGCGCCAGTGGTATAGGCGCCAGTCTTGCCCTTCTTTGCGCCCGGGAGGCTCATCTTGTCGAACAGGATCTCGCCGAGCTGCTTGGGCGAGCCGACATTGAAATCCTCGCCGGCCAGTTCGCGGATTTCGTCCTCCAGCCCGGCCATGCGTTGGGTGAAATCGCGGGAAAGCCCCCGCAGCGCCTCCGGGTCTACGCGCACGCCCTCGCGTTCCATCGCCGCCAGAACAGGGATCAGCGGGCGTTCGATGGTTTCGTAGACGGTTACCATGCGCTCTTCCAGCAGGCGGGGTTTCAGCGCGCGGTGCAGCCGCATGGTGATGTCGGCATCCTCCGCGGCGTAGTCCAGGGCCTTGTCCAGCGGCACGTAATCGAAGGTCACTTGTGCCTTGCCGGTGCCGGCCACCTCCTTGAATTTTATGGTGGTATGGCCGAGGTGGAGTTCCGCTAGTTCGTCCATGCCGTGGCCGTGCAGGCCGCCATCCAGCACGTAGGACAGCAGCATCGTGTCGTCCACCGGCGCGACCGTAATGCCGTAGCGCGACAGCATCAGCGCGTCGTATTTGATGTTCTGCCCGATCTTCAGCGTGCCGGGGTCTTCCAGCATGGGTTTCAGCAGTTCGAGCGCCCGCTTGAGCGGCACCTGCGGCGGTGCGTCCTCGCCATTGCCTCCGCCGTCTCCCAGATCCAGCGCGCCCTGCGCCGCGCCGCCCTTGTGGGCCAGCGGGATATAGCAGGCGCGGCCCGGATCGATGCACAGCGAGACCCCCACCAGCTCGGCCCGCATGGCGTCCAGCGAGGTAGTCTCGGTATCGACCGCAACGGCCCCGGCGGCTTGTGCCTCGGCGATCCAGGCGGCGAGCCGTTTCTCATCCTGGACTAGCTCGAACTCGGCCTTACCCGGCGGCGGAACGGCGGCCGTGGAGCCTTGCGAAACCTCGCCCCCGTCGGCCAGGTGCTGTGCCTCGATCCGGGCGATGACCGACTTGAATCCCTGCTCTTTCAGCCAGGCGATCACCCGGTCATGGTCGGGGGTCTTGACGTCGAAACTGTCCAGCGGATGCTCCACCGGCACGTCGTCCTTCAGGCGCACCAGTTCTCTTGAAATTCGCGCCATTTCGGCGTTTTCCAACAGGTTCTGGCGGCGCTTCGGCTGTTTGATTTCTTCTGCGCGGGCCAGCAGCGTATCGAGATCGCCATATTCCTCGATCAGCTGCGCCGCGGTCTTCACCCCGATGCCCGGCACGCCCGGCACGTTATCGGTCGAATCGCCGGCAAGCGCCTGGATATCTACAACCTTTTCCGGCCCCAGCCCGAATTTCTCCACCACTTGCTCCGGCCCGATCTCCTTGTTCTTCATGGCGTCCAGCATGGTCACCTTGTCCGAGACCAGCTGCATCAGGTCCTTGTCCGACGAGACGATGGTGACGTCGGCCCCGGCGGCCTCGGCCTGGCGGGCATAGGTCGCGATCAGGTCGTCCGCCTCGTAGCCCTCCATCCGGATCGAGGGCAGGCTGAAGGCCTCAACCGCCTCGTGAATCAAGGAAAACTGCGGGATCAGCTCCTCCGGCGGCGGCGGGCGGTGGGCTTTGTATTCGGGGTAGATTTCGTTGCGGAAGTTCTCGCGCTTGGCGTCGAAGATCACCGCGATATGGTCGGCGTCGGTTTCGCTGAGCAGTTTCATCAGCATGGTCACGAAGCCATAGACCGCGTTGACCGGCGTGCCGTCCGGCCGGGTCATCGGCGGCAGGGCGTGAAAGGCCCGGAAAATAAAGCCGGAGCCGTCGACGAGATAGACGTGGCGGGGTGGGGAATCGCTCATGGGCCCAACATGCCGGATGGCATGGGCGGAGGCAAGAGGCGCCGCGCCCGCCGGCGATGCGGGGGGATTTATCGGCGATTCAGGCGCAATGGAGGAGCGGCAAGTGATAGAGAAAAAGGTAGTTGGGGTGCAGGTCACGGGTAGTCCGCAGATGCAGTTATGGGCAGGTGATGCCGCAAGCACCGCCGATGCGGCGAATCCGCCCGCCGCGGCGCCCGCGTCCGGGATAATTGTTGCGGTGCGGCGAATAACCGAATAGGAAGACATGCCGCCGCGCGGAGCCCGTGCGGCAATGGATTTCCTGCATGCCGGAGACTGCGAAATGGCCGATCACACCGATATCATCTACACCAAGGTCGACGAAGCGCCGGAGCTGGCGAGCGGCTCGCTGCTGCCGATCATCCGCGCCTTCCTGAGCCCGGCCGGCATCACCGTCGGCGTGAAGGACATTTCGCTGGCCGGCCGCATCCTGGCGCAGTTCCCGGACCGCCTGTCCGCCGAGCAGCGGCAGCCCGACGACCTGGCCGAGCTTGGCGAGACCGTCAAGACGCCCGGCGCCAACGTCATCAAGCTGCCGAATATCAGCGCCTCGGTGCCGCAGCTGAAGGCCGCCATCGCGGAATTGCAGGCGCAGGGCTATGACGTGCCGGACTATCCGGACGAGCCCCGCACCGGCGAGGAACGCCGCGCCCAGGCCGCCTACGACGTGGTCAAGGGCAGCGCCGTCAACCCGGTCCTGCGCGAGGGCAATTCCGACCGCCGCGCGCCGAACGCGGTGAAGCAGTACGCGAAGAAGAACCCGCACTGCATGGGCGCCTGGTCGGCGGAGTCCAAGACCCATGTCGCCTCCATGCCGGGCGCCGACTTCTTCGCCAACGAGGTCTCGACCACCATCACCGAGGCCCAGGCCGGCAAGGCGCGCATCGAATTCGTCGCCG